>VBJE01000063.1:0-5460 GCA_005879675.1 Chloroflexota bacterium | reverse complement strand
GCGGCGGAGACCGCCTGCTGGTAGCCGGAGTCGGTCACCGACATCGAGTCGCTCATGAAGATCAGGTCGAAGGTCGACGTCGCGACTTTCGTGTTGCCGCCGCCGAGCTCGGAGTTGATGGCGCGGAACGCCTGGAAGGACTCGAGGTTGCTGGTCAGCGGTCCGCCGCTCTGCAGCGTGCCTCCCATCATCAGGCTGACGACGGAGAGGGCAAGCAGGACCCCGGACGTGGCGAGGGTTGCCCATCGGAAGCGGTAGACGAATCGACCCCAGCGTGCAAACACCTTTACTTCTCCTCCGCGAAGACGGCCGAGAGAGACATCGCGTTCAGCGCGTCCACCGCCTCTTCCGCGTTGAACTCCGGATCGATGAGGTTCTGGACCATGATCCCGAGCACCGCGGCCTCGATCACCGAGGCGATCGCGCGTGCGGGCTTCGGGTCCGCCTCGCGCTCCGCGAGCACCTGGCGCGCGATGTCCTCGATGTGCGCGCGGTCCTGACGCACGAAGCTGAGAACGCCGGCACCCAGCTCCTTGTCGTGCAGGCCCATGGCGATCAGCTGGATGTAGAGGGCGTGCGTGGCCTGGCTGCCCTTGAGCATGTTCTTGAACTTCTCGTACGCGGCCTGGGCGCCCGCGGCTCCCTGCGCATCGCCGAACTCCATCTCCCGACAGACCTCGGCGAGCACAGCAAGGACGAGCTGCTGCTTCGACTTGAAGTGGTAGTGGACCAGGCCCTGGGCCACGCCGGCCTCCTCGGCGATGTCCTTGATGGAGGTGTTCTCGTAGCCCTGGCGGGCGAGGATCTGGAAGGCGGCCTCGAGGATCTTGGTCCGGGTGTCGGCGCTCCTGGTTGAATGCTCAGTCAACATTGGTTGACCATTCAATCAAATCTCGGCGGGTCTGTCAACAGCTGGTCCTCCTCCCCATTCATGGGGAGGTTGCGGCGAAGCGGCCGGAGGGGCCGGGCGCTCAGTCCGTGCTGGCGACCCCGGTGAGCACGAGCACGAGCACCGGCGGGATGAAGGAGCTGGTTCCGTGCCCGCTTGCGCTCTCGTAGACGCCTGATCCCGCGTGGATCTGCCAGACGCCTTCCGACCCAACGGGTTCCGCTCGCTCTTCCGCGTCGACGGTGAAAGTCCCGAGCCCGCTCGTCAGGAGGAATTCCTCTCGGTAAGGACCGGTGGTCCCGAACGGACGATCAGGCGGCGACGTGGCGCCGTGAACCCGCTCGTAGGTGCCCGAATCGGTGATGGCGCCGGTTGCAGTCCAGGTCCCGCACTGGAAGAAACAAGGCGGGCCGGTTGTGGGGATGATGTCGATCTCCACCGCCGAAGGCGGCGCCGCGAGCGCCGTCGATGCTCCGACACCGGCCAGCAAGGCCACCACCGCCATGAGCGCTGCCACGATGCGGGTCTTCATCATCCTGCCTCCTTCCCCAGACGGATGACCGATGGAGGCAGCTTGCTCCGGCCTTCGAAGGCTGTCAAGCGTTCGGCTTAACCTTGTCCGGTGACGCTTGCGGTCGAGCAATTGAATCGCCGCATGCTTCGCGCCCGTGACGCCATCGACCGCGCCTACGCGCAGCCGCTCGACATCCGAAGCCTTGCCGCCGTGGCCCACGTCTCCGAGACGCACTTCATCCGCACCTTTCGCGCCACCTTCGGCGAGACGCCTCACCGCTACCTGCAGCGTCGGAGGGTCGAGAGGGCGATGTTCCTGCTCCGCGAGACGGAGCGCACCATCACCGAAATCTGCCTCGACGTCGGCTTCAACAGCCTCGGCACCTTCAGCCGGACGTTCAGCGAAATCGTCGGGCTGAGCCCGACGGACTACCGCGCCCGGGGCACGGTGATCAACGCTCCGACCTGCTTCACGATGTCGTGGATGAGACCGAGCAGTTTTGGAGAAGCGGCTTCCAAGAACGGCTCATAGCATCGAGTTCAACATCAGATTCCAAGGAGGAACAAGCGATGCTCAACTCGATCAACATCTCGCACATCTTCGTCTTCGACCAGGACCAGGCTGTGGACTTCTACGTCGGCAAGCTCGGCCTCGAGGTCAGCAACGACCTCGACCTCGGCGTCATGCGGTGGCTGACCGTGCGCGTGCCTGGCGACCCGACGCGCGACATCCTGCTCGAGCTCCCCGGCCCTCCGGGAATGGACCCCAAAGCCGGGGAGCAGGTGCGCGAGCTGGTCAGCAAGGGCGCGAGCGGGTTCGCCGTCGGCTTCACGACCAGCAACGCGAAGAAGACGTACGAGGGGCTCAAGGCCAAGGGCGTCGAGATCGCCGATGACCTGACCGAGCGGGACTACGGCACCGACTTCGGCATCCGCGACCCGTTCGGCAACCACATTCGCATCGTCCAGCTCGCGGCGACTTCGCCCCAGCTCGGACCGAAGACGGCCGCTGCGGGGAAGCGGTCATGAGCACGCATCAAGCAAGTTCGCTCCTCCCCATTTATGGGGAAGTACCCGTCCTCCCCATCTATGGGGAGGTGGCGCGCAGCGCCGGTAGGGCAGCCGGGGGATGGGGCGAAGCCGACCGAATCAATTCGGTCCTGCCGGCATGCGGCGCGATTGTGGCGCTGGTCGTCGGTTGGACTTGGGCGTCGATCATTCCGGCGCGGCTGCTCGCCGCCAGGGAGGGCGCATGAGATTTCGAGCCAAGGTCCTGCTCGCGGGCAAGACGGCAACCGGAGTCGAGGTCCCCGCCAAGGTGGTGGACGGCCTCGGCTCCACCAAGCGGCCTCTCGTCCGGGTCACCATCAACCGCTTCACCTATCGGAGCGCGATCGCTCCGATGGGCGGGACCTACATGCTCGGGATCAGCGAAGAGGTGCGCAACAGCGCGCACGTCAAGGCGGGAGACACGGTCGACGTCGACGTCGAGCTCGACACCGAAAAGCGCGACGTCGACGTTCCGCCGGAGCTGGCGAAGGCGCTCGCGAAGGAACCGAAGGCGAAGAAATACTTCGAAAGCCTTTCCTACAGCGGCAAGTACCGGCTCGCGGCGCCGATCGCGAACGGCAAGACGGCGGAGACGCGCGAGCGAAACCTCGCTAAGGCGATGCAGGAGCTGAAGGCGAAGGCATAGCTTTCGGCGATGACGACGTTCCCCACAGGAACGCGGCGCCGATGAGGATCATCGCCATCGCCGCGACCTCGCCCGGCACGACCAGGCGGTGGATCGGGATCGCCCAGAACGGATAGGCGCCCAATTCGGCCACCAGAAGAAAGACAACCGCAAACACGGCGCTGATCGCCACCACGATCAGGCCCCCGACTGCTACGAGCACGGCCGCCACGCGCGAGCCGCGCCAGAGAGCGATGCCGAGGACGACCGGCAGGCCGTACACGAGGAGGGTGGTGATGATCCACTCCGCGTTCGGCGGGATCCAGCAGCTCGTTTGAATGCACGACCGTTCATCGTCGAAGAGGAAGTAGGCGAAGGCCGGAACCTCCAGGAAGACGAGCACCGCCGCGATCTTGCGGAGCCCTGGCTGGAGCACGGCCCGGAGTTTAGGCCTTGTCCTCCCCATTCATGGGGAGGTGGCGGCGAAGCCCTAGCAGCTCCTCCCCATTTATGGGGAGGTGGCGGCGAAGCCGCCGGAGGGGTCTTCTGCAGCTCGGACCAAAGCGCGCAGCGACTCCTCAGGCCCGCGCCGCAACTCTCGGCCGAGCACAACCTGCAACAGCCGTCCCCGCCACCCGGGCGGCAGGTGGAAGTCTCAATTGAACCGGATGAGCGTGCCGCCCTCCGGCGTCTCGGTCAGCGTGAGGTGCTCATGGTTCGCGATGCCGAAGGGCAGATCCACCGCCGGTTCGGATCCATGCCGACCACGTCGATCCGCACCGGCCACTGCCGACCCAGCGACGGCGCGACGAGGTGAACCACCTGCCCCGGCCGCGCCGGACCCGGCGGCTCGGCGGAGACGAATCGGGCGTCCACCCACTCCCCCAACCGATCAGTCGCGGTCAGGATCGTCCAGAAACGTTCCGGCGGCGCCTTGCTGGTCGCTGCCGGACACACGTTGACGACCACGGACGCTAGGGCTTGATGTTCTGGTTGAGCCGGAAGAAGTTGTCCGGGTCGTACTTTCGCTTCAGGGCCACCAGGCGCTCGTACTTCACCTGGCCGTAGATCTGGGCGCCGTCCGTCCCCACCTCGACCACATCGTTGACGTAGCGACCCGTGCCGAGGTGCGGCTTCAGCGCCGCCATCGCGGCGCGACCCCACGCGATCCGCGCGTCATCGTCAGCGGCGTCCGTCCACTGAAGCTCCGCGGAGATGCTGTACGCGGCGTCCCGACCCGTGTACGCCATGGCGTCATCCGGCACTCGGCCCACGGCGCCGCTGTGGGCCCAGAGCGACAGCTCGGCGTCTGGCGGAATGGTCTCGCTGAGATCTGCGCATGCCTCAATGACGTCGTCGCTCAGCTCGGGGAGGAATCCCGACTTCGTGTAGAACCGCTTGCCCCACCCCATCGACTCGTCCGCGACCAACTGGATTTCCAGATAGGACTTGGGTCCGAACGTGTCGGACAGCGGACCCAGCTCGCGAATCGCGCGAAGGTCGCGCTGCGCCTCCTCCACGGTGCCGGCGTGGGTCGATCCCACGGCAAAGACCACCCGACCTCCGAGCTCCTCCGCCCTGGTGAACGCTAGAGCGATGTGAACGTCGGGGTGAGCCGCGTCAAACTCGCGCACGCGCTCCGCGACCTCCAGGCACCTGTCCACCGGGAACAGGGCGACGCCCTGGAAGATCGTCCCGTTGAACGGGTGCAGCCGAAACCCGAACGAGGTGGCGATCCCAAAGTTCGCGCCGGCGCCGCGCAGCCCCCAGAAAAGGTCGGGGTTCTCTTTCTCGGTCACGTGCAGCCGGCGTCCTTCCGCGGTGATGAGGTCGACGCTCTCCAGGTTGTCGACGGTCAATCCGAGCTTGCGCTGCAGCCGGCCCATGCCCCCGCCCAGCGTCAGGCCCGCGACCCCCGTGTGGCCGACGACCCCGACGGGACACACCAGGCCGTGCGCCTGCGCAGCGCTGTCGAGCTGGGACAGATGCGCACCGCCCTGCGCGGTCGCTCGGCGCCGCGACGGATCGACCTTCACCTCGCGCATCGGCGACATGTCGATCACCAGCCCGCCGTCGCACGTCGAGAACCCCGCCACGCTGTGCCCGCCGCCGCGGACAGCGACCACGAGGCCCAGCTCGCGGGCGAAATGGATTGCGGTCACGACGTCGTCGGGCGACGTGCACTGGGCGATCACGGCGGGCCGGCGGTCGGCGATCGCGTTCCACACCACCCTCGCCTGCTCATAGGCCGGATCGCCTGGCTCGATGACCTTGCCCTTGAATCGCGCTTTAAGCCTGCTCAGCATCACGTCACGGCAGTTTAGGACGGGCCATCACCCTGACTGCTGGACCTCGCACCAGTCGGCGACGGCCGCCTGCTCGA
>VBJE01000062.1 GCA_005879675.1 Chloroflexota bacterium | reverse complement strand
CGTAGAAGACAGACCCGTCGGGCGATACCTTCACGTCGATCGGCAGCCCGCCGACGGTGACGTAGCCGGCGAGCGCCATCTTGTTGACGTCGACCTTGGCGACCACGCCGGAGTACTCGGTCGAGATCATGAAGTAGCTCCCGTCGGCGCTGAAGTCCAGGTGGTCGGCCCCTGGCCACGGGATGCCGACCGACTTCAAGAGCTTCCATCCGTGGCGCCAGTCGCGAAACTCGACGCGCTGCAACCGCTCGACCACGTCGATCGCCTTGGTGCCGTCAGGCGTGAAGTAGAGGTTGTACGGAAACGGGATGTTGACCGTGCCCGACGGCCGGCCGGTGTGGATGTCGAGCACGGTCAGGCTGCTCGAGCCTTCGTTGTCGACATAGAGCGCGCTCATGTCCCACGCGGGCGCGATGTGGTGCGGGATGGCACCGACGCTGAAGTGGTCGATGACCTTGTACGTGGTCGGGTCGATGACGTCGACCGTGCCGGCCGTGCTGTTGGGCACGTAAACGCGCGGCTTCAGCTCGCACAGCGGACAGGCGACGGTGCCCGAGAGGGTGTTCGCATAGACGTTGAATGCCGGCTCGGGCAGGCTCGTCGGCTGCATGTCAGGCGGCGGGAGAAGCCGCGAGGGCTGCTGGTCGGCGGTCGAGGCGCTGCCTGTCGAGACTGGCGGCGCGGACCATACGACCGCGGTCACGACAGCGGCCGGGCTGATGACCGCGATGGCGAAGATGAACGCGAAGAAAATTCGGAGGGCCCGGGTCCGCAGCGGCCCGGGGGCGGCGCCGACGCCCTGCTTACTCGTCCGGAAGATCTTCAAGTTTCGGTGTCAGCTCGCACACCCACCGGCCGTCGTCGAGGCGTCGGATGAAGCGGGAGTACCCCTGGTTGCGAGCGACGTTGAGGAATTGCTCCTGGGTGATCAGCGTGCGAAGCCTGGCGAGGTCGGCGTAGGTGCTGTCGCGCATGATCCCGCCGACGACGCCCGCCAGCTCGCGCCACTGGCCTTCCGACAGCGGCTCGCCGTAACCGGCGATGGTGACGAGGAGTGCCGCGGTGGCCCCGGTGATCGTGTCGGGGAGGATCTTTTCGCTCTTGGCGCGGGAGATGATCTCGCGCCCCGTGCTGATGATGTCCGCGATGCGATCCCGCCTGACGCCGATGATGTCCCGGCCACTTCCAACCGTCGTGCCCTCGAGATATCTAGGCCCTGCTTCCATTGTCAAGCCCACTATTCTAAGTAACGCCTGAGTTGGACCTCGAACTTGCGCCCGAGCACGCCAGCCTCCGCGCGGCGATGCGGGAGTTCGCGCAGGGGGTGGTCCAGCCGCTGGCCGCCGAGGTCGATCGCGACCACCGTTTCCCCCGCGAGGCGGTCAGGGGAGCGGCCGAATCGGGGCTCATGGGCGTGCTCATCCCCCGCGAGTACGGCGGGGCGGGCCTGGACGCCCTGGCGTTCGCGATCTGCATCGAGGAGCTGGCACGCGCGTGCGCCTCGACCGCGGTGATCGTCGACGTGCACACGAGCGTCGGCACCGAGCCGATCCTGCTCTTCGGCGAAGAGGAGCAGAAGCGACGGTGGCTGCCGCGCCTGGCGTCGGGGGAGCTCCTCGGCGCCTTCGCCCTGTCCGAGCCCGGGTCCGGCTCCGACGCCGCCTCGCTGAAGACCGCCGCACGGGCCGATGGAAACGGAGGCTACGTGCTCAACGGCACGAAGACGTTCATCACCAACGCGGGCCAGGCCGGCATGTACGTGGTGTTCGCGCGCACGGGCCCTGATGAAAGGGCCGCGGGGATCAGCGCGTTCCTCGTGCCGGCGGAAACGCCCGGGCTGCGCGTCGGCCAGCTGTTCCACAAGATGGGGCTGCACGGCTCGCCCACCGGTGAGATCGTGCTCGAAGACGTGAGGGTCCCCTCCGGTGACCGCCTCGGCGCGGAAGGGCAAGGCTTCGCGATCGCCATGCGCGCGCTCGACTCCGGGCGAATCGGCATCTCGGGCCAGGCGCTGGGCATCGCCCAGGCCGCGGTCGACGGGGCTCGGGAGTTGATGCGCGAGCGCGGCCATGAACAGGGTGACGACTTCACGCTTGCCGACATGGCCGCGCGGGTCGAATCCGCGCGGTTGCTCGCGTACCACGCGGCTTGGCTCTGCGGGCGAGGGCAGGCGTTCACGCGCGAGGCCTCGATGTCGAAGCTTCACTGCACCGACACCGCGATGCAGGTGGCGATCGATGCGCTGCAGATCGCCGGCGAGGAGGGCGCGGTCGTGGGCAGCCCGTTCGAGCGTCACGTGCGCGACGCGAAGGCGCTGCAGATCTACGAAGGCTCGAACCAGGTGCAGCGTGTCGTCATCGCGCGCGAATTGCTCAAGGCCGGATAATCGACCTCGGGATGGATTTCGAGTTCACGGCCGAGCAGGTCGCGATCCGAGACACGATTCGCGAGCTGGTGCAGGACCGCGTCGCGCCGCGCGCCGCCGAGATCGACGCCAAGAGCGAATATCCCAAGGACATCGAGAAACTCTTCGCTGAGAACGGCATCCTCGGCATCCCGTTTCCCGAGGAGTACGGCGGCATCTCGGGGTCGAGCGTCACGATCTGCATGGGCATCGAGGAGATCGCCAAGGCGTGCGCGAGCTCGTCGCTCATCCTCGCGGTGCAGGCTCTCGGCTCCTACCCCATCCTCGTCGCCGGCAGCGAGGAGCAGAAAAAGCGACTGTGCCCGCCGCTCGCCTCGGGCGAGAAGGTCGCCGCCTACGCGCTGTCCGAGCCGGGCAGCGGATCGGACGCGGCGGCCATGAAGACGCGCGCCAAGCGCTACGGCAACGAGTACGTGCTCAGCGGCACCAAGCAGTTCATCACCCACGGCAGCATTGCCGGCACGCTGGTGGTGTTCGCCGAGACCGAGCCAGGCAGCGACCACCGCGGCATCTCAGCGTTTGTCCTCGAGCGCGAAGCCAGCCCATGGACGGTGTCGAAGATCGAGCACAAGCTCGGCATCCGCGGCTCGCCCACCGCGCAGATCGTGCTCGAGGAGGTCAAGGTGCCCGTCGCCAACCGGTTGGGCGAGGAAGGGGCTGGTTTCAAGCTCGCGCTCGCGGTGCTCGACCGCTCGCGGCCTGGCATCGGCGCGCAGGCGCTCGGCATCGCCGAGGGCGCCTTCGACTACGCGCTCAACTACGTGAAGGAGCGGCAGCAGTTCGGGCAGCCGATCGCGAGCTTCCAGGGCATCCAGTTCATGCTCGCCGACATCGCGACCCAGATCGAAGCGTCGCGCCACCTCGTCTTCCTGGCGGCGACCAAGGTCGACGCCAAGGCGCCCGATCTGACCCGGACCGCGGCGATGGCGAAGCTCTTCGCGTCCGATATGGCGATGCGCGTCACCACCGACTGCGTTCAGCTCCTCGGCGGCTACGGGTACATCAGCGACTACCCTGTCGAGAGAATGATGCGAGACGCCAAGATCACGCAGATCTACGAGGGCACAAACCAGATCCAGCGGGTCGTGATCGCCCGGTCGTTGCTGCGTTGAGCGCCGGCCCCGAGTCGCAGCGACCGGTACCACCGCCGCCGCCACCACCACCACCCCCACCTCCACCGCCGCCACCCCCGGCGCCGCCGTACGCGGCCCCGCCCCAGTACTACGGGCAGCAGATGTACCGGCCGCCACAGCAGCCGGCACGCCAGACCGAAGGCAAGGTGCTGATCTCCCTGCTGACCGGGATCTCGGGCCTGGTTCTCGGGTTCCTTGGCCTGCCCGGGCTCGTGCTGGGACCCATCGCCTACTTCACCGGCAAGTCCGCCGTGCGCAAGATCG
>VBJE01000061.1 GCA_005879675.1 Chloroflexota bacterium | reverse complement strand
GCCATTGCCCGGCCTCCCATCGGCGGTAAGCCCGCTCAGGCGCCGGTTCGCCGGCCGCCATGATGCGAGCCAGCTGCTGCGCGGCGACCAGGCCGTCGCTCATCCCGTCGCCTGTCAATGGATCCAGGAAACCCGCTGCGTCGCCGAGCAGGAAGACTCCCTGCCCCGCCACCCGGGAGGGCCGAACCCAGAACGGGCCGGCGCCCCGGACAGGGTGGTCGGCCGCGATTTGAGCCTCCGGATGAGCCGTCGTGACCATCCGTCTGTAGGCCGCGCGCGCGGATTCGCCCCCGGCGCGGAGGCCGCGCTTCCCGCCCAGCACCGCGACCAGGAGCTCGTCGGGTCCGGTGGGAGCGACGTACAGCTCGGACCCGTCGAGAACAGTGACGGTGACCCGGTCGAGCCCATGCGCCGGCGCCGGAGCGTGGCCGACCAGCGCGTACCGGCGGCGGCGGGGCTCGCGGGACCAGCCCATCCATCGCGCGACGCGCGAGCGCAAGCCGTCGGCGCCGACGACGTAGCGGGCGTGCAGCGTCCCCGAGCTGGTGAGGGCGCCGATGCCGTCCCGCCCGACCTTGATGGCCTCGACGGCGCAACCGAAGCGAGCGTCGACGTGAGGTGTCGCGGCTGCGCGGTCTGCGAGCATCTGGTCGAACCGCACGCGGCGCACCGCCCTCCCAGTCCTGCCCTTCGCGAAATGGCCGGCCGCGCTGCCGGCGCCCGGGACCCGGTAGGTCACGCCGGTGAGCGCCGGAAAGGAGTCCATGGCAATGCCAAGCCCTTCGAGCACCTCCACGCCGGCGGGCATCAGCCCCTCCCCGCATGGCTTGTCGCGCGGGAAGGTCGAACGGTCGACGAGGATCGTCGCGACGCCGGCCTCGCCGAGCATCGACGCGAGGGCTGATCCCGCTGGTCCAGCACCGACGATCACGACCTCGGCGTCCCTCACCGAGCTTGATCCTACGCAGAGCGGCCGGCGATCAACAGGAACGCAGCCGCGCTGAGCGCCGCGGTGGCGAGCGTGAGCAGGAACGAGGGTCTCGGCGGTGTGATGGCCACACCGATCGCAGGGACGAAGGCGATCAGCGGCAGCGCGTTGCGAGCGCCGATCGCGATCGCGGCCGCGCCGGCTGCCAGGAAGAGCGCCGCGACGATCGCGGCTCCGCGGTCGCCTGCCAACTGCGGAAGTCCGAGCACATGCTGGCGCCTGTCGCGCTCGACGTCGGGCCTGGCCTGCGCGAAGTGGCCGCCGACGCCGATCAACGCCGCCGCCGCCATCATCCACGCGGGCGGCCAGTGCGGATGAGCGAGTCCCAGGGTGACGAACGCGGGCACGAGGCTGAAGCTCAGGGCGTAAGGCGCGGCGCTGAGCACCGTCGCCTTGAGGCCGAGGTTGTAGGCGGTGGCCGACGCGATGCCGGCGAAGTGCACGACCGCGGCCGCGAGGCCCGATGCGAGCGAGAGAGGCACGGCCGCCACTAGCGCCACCACCGCCGCGATGCGAACTGTGCCCGCCGCGACCTGGTTGCCGACGATCGGCTTGTCGGTGCGGCCGGTGTCGCGCTCGCGATCGAGGTAGTCGTTCGACCAGCCGACGAACAGCTGTCCCGCCAGCACGGCGAGCACGACCCACGCCGTCCCAGGCCCGCGGCCGGCGACGAGGGCGAGGGCGCCGGTCAAAGCGGTCACGACGAGGACCGGTTCCGGATGAGAGGCGCGGACCAGGGCGAGCAGCGTGCGCTTAGGGTATCGAGGTGATGCGGGTGCCCGGCTGGTACGTGCTGCTCCTGGCGGCGGTCGGCGCGGAGCGGGTGCGCGAGCTGTCGGTCTCGCGAGCGCACGAGCGCGCGACGGTGGGCGCTCCCGCGGCGCCGGCGACCTACCCGCTGATGGTCGCGGCGCACATGGGATTGCTCACCCTGCCGCTGCTCGAGATCGCGGGTCGCCGGCAGCGACCGCCTCGGTGGGGGTGGATCGCCGTGCTCGCCGGCGCGACCGCGCTGCGGCTATGGAGCATCCGCAGCCTCGGCGGCGCGTGGAACGTCCACGCGGTGGTGCCTCGCGACGTACGGCCCGTGGAGACAGGTCCATATCGGTACATCCGCCATCCGAACTACCTCGCGGTCATCCTCGAGTTCGCCGCCATACCTCTGATCGCGGGCGCGCGCCTCAGCGCGGTCGTGCTGTCGGCGTTGAACGCCGTCGTGCTCTACGACCGCATTCGCGCCGAGGAAGCGCTGCTGAACGAGTCCCCCGCCTATCGAGAGGCGTTCGCGAGGCGGGCGCGTTTTCTTCCGAGGATCTATTGAGCAGCGCGCCGCGACGCACAGAAGACCTCGAGCTGAGGTTCAGGATCCTCAGCGCCGAGTACAGCCACCTCACCTCGCTGCTGTCCAGCACGTGGTCCACTTCCGCGGCGAGGACCAATCTCTTCTTCGTCGCCGTCTCAGCGGCCGGCGTGGCGCTCGCCCTTCTCTCGAACGGACAGGTCACCAGGACGTTTCTCATCCTTACGCTCTCGATTCTCCTGCTGATTCTGGTGATGGGCCTGGTCGCACTATCGCGAATGCTGCATGCCAATCGCGAGTCGATCCGTCAGCTCCAGTCCATCATTCGAATCCGCCGATTCTTCGTCGAGCTCGACCCTGGCTCCGCCGCTTACATAACCCTTCCGACGCACGACGACCGCCTGGGCCTCTTCGGGCTGCACGACGCGCGATCGAGCTTCGGGGCGATGACGCAGTTGCCTGCCGCGAGCATGGCTACGCTCGTCGCGCTCGTGGACGCTTTCGTCACGGCTGCCCTGGTCGGAACGGTGTGGATGCTGGTGTTCGGCGGCGACCCTATGAACGCGGTGATCGCCGCGGGCATCTCGCTGGGGCTCGCGACGGTCGCCTACCAGGGATGGGTCTACCGCGACCTGATGCAGCTGCGCCGGGCCCTCGAGGTGAGATTCCCCACTCCGAAGGGGCGCTAGTGAAGGGTGCTCTGGAGAAGGATTCCATCGGCCCAGTACTCGCCTGTCTCGCCGGAAGGCAGCAGGTCGTAGGTGCGCCCGCCGCTGTCTGACACCGCATCGACTCTAAGCACGCGAGCACCGTCAATCTGATCGCCAGGTCGCAAAGACCCCAGCGCGCGTCCGTCTGCAATGCGGTGTGGCGGCGAGGCGGTCAGCTCTCGCCCATCGGCAAGGACGATATGGACCAGCCGGCTTCCGGGCGCATCGTTCCGGGCGACGGTCTGGATGACGACGGCGGCGACACGACGACCCTGGCGGTCGGCGCTCCACACGCGCATCCCCTCTTTGATTTGCGCGACCGGAACCGGTCCGTCGGGCGTCGCGACGCGCGAGACGCCGGGCAGACAGATGGGGCAGGCGCTCATGTCCGGGCCCTCGTGCACGTCGTACACGCGGCCAAAGAGGTCCACCCTGCCGACGGTGTCGTTGACCAAGGCGGAAGAGGGGCCCGGCCCGGGGAACTCCCTGAAGTCGTAGTACCCGCCGCGCCACTCCAATTGCACGGCCTCGAGGTTCAAC
>VBJE01000060.1 GCA_005879675.1 Chloroflexota bacterium | reverse complement strand
AGGCTCGTGGAAGACCCGGACGTCGCCGAGGTCATCGGCATCGACATCCGCGAGCCGCGTCATGACCTCGGCCGCGCCGACTACCTGAAGCTCGACATCCGGCACTCGCTCATCGGCAAGCTCGTGCGCGCGGTTGGCATCGACACCGTCGTCCACACGCTCACGCGCGTCGACTCCTTCGACATGGATCCCGCGCGAGCCCACGAGATGAACGTCATCGGCACCCTCAACTTGCTCGCCGGCTGCGCCGGCGAGGGCAGCCCGGTGCGCCGCTTCGTCGTCAAGTCATCCGGGCACGTCTACGGGTCGCGCTTTGACCTACCGACCGGCCTGCGCGAGGACCATCGCCTCGACACCAACTCGCGTCATCAGTTCGTGCGCGACATCGTCGAGGTCGAGTCGTACGTAAGCGACTTCGCCGTCCGCAACCCGAACATCACCATCCTCACCCTGCGTTTCAGCAACAGCCTCAACCCACACGAACCCCAGCCGCTCGCCAGATTCCTGGACCTCGAGGTGGTGCCGACCGTTATCGGCTATGACCCGCCCCTCCAGCTCATCCACTACGAAGACTGCATCGAGGCGATGGCGCTGGCTACCCGCAGAGGGCCCGGTGGCGCGTACAACATCGCGGCGCCAGGCAACGAGCCGCTGTCGACACTGCTGGACTCCGCGGGCAAGCTGCACGCGCCCTTGCTGCCCCCCGTCGGCCTGGGCCTGGCCGCATTCGCAATCCGAAGGGCGGGCGTCGCATTTCTATCTCCGCAGCTGCTCGACCTGCTGCGCTGGGGCCGCACCCTGTCGACCACCAAGGCCGCGCGCGAGCTGGGCTTCCGCGCGGCGCGAGACACGCGCACGGCCTTCGAGGACTTCATCCAGCAAAGGCGCGTCCTGCGGTACGAGCCGGACCGCCACGCCTACCAGTACGAGAAAGAGCTCGAGGACTTCATCCACAGCCGGCAGCTGGCGTCGGAGAACGGGGAGGGCGAGGTCGACGGCGCGCTGGTGGAACCGTCGGAGGCGCGGGCTACATCTCGCCGCCGCCGCCCCCGTCCACGACCAGCACCTCACCGTTCACGTAGCTAGCGGCGTCCGAGGCCAGGAACAGGACCGCGGCTGCGATCTCGTCCGGAACGCCGATGCGGCCCATCGGGTTCTGAGCGAGCACCCGGTCCAGGATCTCCTGGTTGCCCCACAACGCCTCGGCGAAACGCGTCTTGACCAGGCCCGGGGCCACGGCGTTGACCCGTACCTTGCCGCCCAGCTCGCGAGCGAGCTGGCGGGTCAGCATGATCACCCCCGCCTTGGTCACGTTGTAGACGCCGAGGCCCAGGCCGGGCCGCAGTCCGCCAATGCTCGAGATGTTCACGATCGAGCCGCCGCGGGCCTCCATCGACGCCTCGTAGACCAGCTTGGTGAGCACGAACACGCCGCGGAGGTTGACCTCGAAGGTCTTGTCCCAGGCGGAGAGCTCGGCGCCGATCAGGGGCCCAAAGTAAGGGTTGGTGCCGGCGTTGTTGACCAGGATGTCGATGCGTGAGAACCGCTCCATCACGTCCTTGACGAGCCGCTCGAGCTCTTCCGGACGCCCGGCGTGGGCGGCGATCGGGGTGGCCCTCTCGGCGTAGAGGGCGTTGATGCGCTCGGCCTCCGAGTCGAGGTCTGCCTGCTTGCGGCTGCTCAGGACCACCTGGGCGCCGTGCTCGGCGAGCGTTTCCGCGATGGCGCTGCCGATGCCGCGGCTCGCCCCGGTCACCAGCGCCACCCTCCCGGACAGGTCGAAGCGGGAGGCCACGGGCACGGCTGATACGATAGCCGCCACTCAAATTTAGAAGGGGTTAGATGGCGATCACCGGCAAGGCGGCCGAGGACATCCTCGAGCGGATCTTCCAGCCGACCACCAAACCGAGCGCGCGCGACCAGGCTGAGGAGACGCTTCGCCATCCCAAGAGGCTCGTCTACGTGGCGATGTCGAACAAATCCTTCTACTGGCGGGCGCACATCCAGAAGTTCGTGCTCGACTCCGGGCTGGTGCCGATCAGCCCGTTCATGCTGTTCGACTACTACCTCATGCACACCGTCGACAAGGACGTCGTGCGCGAGGCGATGAACAACCTGCTTTCGCGCTCGGACGAGGTGTGGGTTTTCGGCCGGCTGTCACTGGGGGTCAAGGTCCAGGTCGGCATCGCCAAGCGGCTCAGCAAGCCGGTGCGCTACTTCGACATCGGCGACCTGCCGGTGGCGGTCATGCCGATAAGCGAGGAGACCGCACAGGAGGAGTTGAGGGACTAGGCTCCAAACTGGCGATAGTCCCGACTAACGCCATCGCAGCGGGGAACAAAACGTCGACAGTCCGGACTATCGCCCCCACATTCGGCGGCGACCTCCCTCAGCGAGCCGACTCGACCCGTCTGGGCGCCGGCCCGGCGCCGACGCGGCGGTGCCACGCGATGGGGTTGCCCAGCTCCCGCAACGTCGGCATCGACTGCGGACCGTCCCAGACCCGGTTGAGCACCGCCATTCCGTGCTGGTCGTAGACCGCCTTGCAGAAGGCCTCGCCGCGCTGGTACTGCTGCAGCTTCAGGTCGAGCCCCGTCAGCTTCCAGATCAGCACCTCGAGCGCGCTCTTGCCTGAGCTGCGCTCGCGGTAGGCCCGCTCCAGCTCATCGAAGCCGGGCAGCAGCTTGGAGCCGAGCTGGTTCATCACCAGGTTGCTGTAGCCCTCGATCACCGACATCGTGCCCTGGACCTGGCGCATGATCCGCCACTGGGCCGGAAGCACGCCGGCGAACGCGGCGAAGCGCGCGACCGTGGCGCCTTTGCGAGTCACCGACTCGATCAGGACGCGCATCGACTCTTCCATGTGGGGGCGCAGCCATTGGTGCGCCGCAAACTGCCACGCGTGCGTCATCTCGTGGAGGATCAGCCAGCGCCGGAGGTCCTTGTCCGGCAGGTTGGCGTGCTGCCGCCAATCCTCGACGTTGGTCTCGACGAGGTACAGCCCCTCGCCCCCCATGGGCTCGGCGCTCATCAGCTGAGGGTCGTACTGGCCGAGGACGCGGCTGCCGAGAAAGGCCAGCATGTAGCCGACGTAGCGGTTCACCCCTGCCCGCCCGACCTCGACGATCAGTGAGTTCGGCATCCGGCCGCTCTCCAGCACGGGGTCGACCGCGCGGCGCAGGATGCCGAGGTTCAGATCGAGCCAGCCTTCGCGATCGAGCGCGTCGAACCCCGGGAGCGACGCGCCCTTGGGCAGCGGACCGACAAAGTTGAGCAGCGGCTTCTCCAGCTTTTCCGCCAGCGATCGGTAGTCCAGCGCGGCGCCGGCGAGCTTGCCGGCATCGAGGTGCGGCCTGTCGAGACGGGCGCGAGCGGTTCGCCGAACCTCATCCCAGTCCACTAGCAAGGTGGTGCCGCCACGCGGCCTGACGGCTTCCGCGACCGCGGCCGTCGCCAGCCCGAACAACACCCCGTAGAGCGCCGAGCGTCCGACTGTTCGCCTCATCCCGCCACCAAGACTACGAGGGACAAGGCTTCAAACTTGCGGGCGCAGGCGCGAGCGATCAGCCGAGAAAGCATCGCCGGCGCCGAAGGATCCTCGCTAGTAGATGTAAGGCCAGTGCCGGTTTCGCTTGAAGACGACCTTGCAGCCGTCGCAGCGGAACACGATCTGGACGTG
>VBJE01000133.1:4315-4562 GCA_005879675.1 Chloroflexota bacterium | reverse complement strand
GATCATCCTGGCGATCGGTATCCCGGCGCTTCTGATCGGCCTGTGGCTTTACGCCGAGCGCCGCCGGCCTTCGAGCGACAAGGGTGAGGAAAGGAATGCCTAGCTGGGATCACGTCATAGAGGCGGCAAACGACTTCGCATTCGCGAAGGCGATGGCAAGCACAGACGGTGAGGGACAGGCGCGCTACAACCGCCGGCGATTCGCAGCCGCTGCCTGGATACCGGGCGCGATCCTGGTCGCGTACCT
>VBJE01000133.1:0-4075 GCA_005879675.1 Chloroflexota bacterium | reverse complement strand
ACGAAGAAGTAGACGATCGCCGCGATGACGAGAAACGCAATCACGGCGTTCAGGAACAGGTATACGTTGAACGGGACGCCGTTCACGTTGAACGAAAGGCCACCGAACGCGTCGTGCTTGCCGAAGATCACCGCGATGAGCGGTGTGATGAACGCTTGCGTGAAGCCCAACACGACCTGGACGAATGCGGTCCCGATCACGACGGCCACGGCGAGGTCGACCACGTTTCCGCGGAGTAGAAACGCCCTGAACCCTTTCATCTGACCCTCCTCATCTGTCCGAGACCGACAGCACGACTTTGCCGAACTGCTCCGCCGAATCGAGCCGCTCCAGGGCCGCCTGGACGTCGGCAAGCGGATAGACGCTGTCGACCACCGGTCGCAGGCCTCCGTCGATGGCATCGAGCACCGCCTGAAACTCGCCCACATTGCCCATCGTCGAGCCGGGGCATCGTGATTTCCGCTTTGACTCCTGAGGTCGATCCGCACAGCACCACGCGGCCGCCCAACACCACCGAGCGCATCGACTCGCCCAGCGTCGCGGGACCGACGTGTTCGAAGACGACGTCCACGCCGCCGTCCGTCGCCTCGCGCACCGGCTTGCTGAACTCGCTCGAGTCGAACACCGCTTCCGCGCCAATTTCCAGCGCGCGCTTGCGCTTGGCCTCGGAACGGCTTGTGGCGAAGACCCGCGCGCCCAGGTGGCTGGCGATCTTGATCGCCGCCACGGCCACGCCGGCGCTCGCCCCGACGACGAGCACCTTCTCGCCGGGCTGCAGGCGAGCCCGGGTGGTAAGCATGCGCCAGGCCGTCAAGAAGGTGAGCGGAAAGGCGGCCGTCTCCTCCCAGGAGAGCCCCTTCGGCTTGCGAAAAACGTTGCGCGCATCGACGTGGAGCAGCTCGCACGCGGTGCCGTCCGAGTGCTCGCCGATCACGCCGAACCGCGCGCACCTGACGTTCTGACCCGAGCGGCACCATTCGCACTCCCAATCGCAGACGACGGGGTAAACGACGACCTCGTCACCGGGCTTCCACGAAGGGTCGCCGGACGCCTGGACGACGCCGGCTCCGTCGGCCGCGATCACCCGGGGCGGTGTCACTCTCTGCGCGCCGTGCGCCAGGAAAAGGTCGAGATGGTTGATCGAAGCGGCGCGGACGGCGATCGCGACGGCGCCGGGATCGGGGTCGGTTGAGGGCCGGTCTCGCACCCGAACGCCGGCCGGGCCAATCGGCTCCTCGAACACGGCCGCCCGGCCCTGGCTCAAAACGGCGATCTGATGTGCGGGGGGCGGGGTCATTTGCGAAACTTAACCAAAACTAGGGCAGGTCGTTGGGGCGCAACCCTACCGTGAGCAATTCCGTTTCTAAGGCTATGCGGGTTTTTGCTTTTCTGATCTCCCTGGGCTGTTTGCTTTTCTTTGCGCTGCCGGCGCAGGCGCACTCCGCGCTGCCGCCCGGCCATGCGCCGGGGAAGTACACCCGTTGGGCCTACCCGAGCCAGATAGCCTACGGCCCGCTCGAGGACGGCACCGCCAGCCTTCGTGAGGCCGCCTCGCCCAGCGCTTTCATGACGCTTCCCTTCATGGGTCCGCACTACATCACCTCGATCTTCGACCACTGCGGGCCGAACTACAACGTCAGCGGCCGGGTCTGCCGGTACGACGGCGTGGTCGCCTCCGCAAGGGTCGGCGGGCCTGATCCCGGCTTTGGCGCCGGCTACGCCCAGACGCCCGGCCTGCAGGACTATCTCTACTACTCCGGCCACGACGGCTACGACTACGGCCTGTACTACGAGCCGGTGGCGGCTGCCGCGCCGGGGCGCGTCATCCTCGCCAACTGGCTCGTGCCCGGGTGCCACTCGTGTCTCAGCGGCCAGACGGTCGAGATCGACCACGGCAACGGGCTGATGTCGTTCTACGGCCATCTCGGGCACATCTGGGTGAGCAAGGGCCAGTACGTCGCGCGGGGCCAGGTGATCGGCATCTCCGGCATGACAGGCACCGCCACCGGCCCACACCTGCACTTCGGCCTCTACTACATGAACGGCAACGGGCCGGTCGACCCCTACGGGTGGTCGGGCCCGGGCGCCGACCCCTATTCGAGGGACCTCGGCGACCTGTGGCTTGGCGGGGCGCCGCGCTACGCGCCCATCACGATGCCGAAGGTGACGCTCACCGCGACCACGACGCCGGACAACCCGAGCACGATCCATGTCGTGTGGACGACGCCCGCGACCGCGAAGTTCACCGTCTACTACGTCACCCAGGACGGGGTCCGCCACAGCTGGCACGCGAGCTCGGGCAACGGCTCGGCGACGTTCTCCGGCAAGGCGGGGCAGTCGTACTGGTTCTGGGCGACCGCCACGTCGTGGCTCGGCTGGACCGACGGCGGGGGGTCGGACGTGATCTCCGTGCCGCACGTGAACCACGGAGAAGCCGCCTAAAGAGTCTCGACTAGACTCGTCCGATGATCGTCGAGGCGCTGCGCGGCAAGACCATCCTGGTCACCGGCAGCACCGGATTCCTGGGCAAGTCGATCGTCGAGAAGTGCCTGCGCTCGATCCCCGACGTGGCTCGCATCCACCTCGCGATCCGCTCCAGCGCGCGCCGTCCGGCGGCCGAGCGCCTCGAGCGCGAGGTGCTGTCGAGCCCGGCGTTCAAGCGCCTGAAGGAAGAGCTTGGCGAGGAGAAGTTCGCCAAGCTCGCGGCCGCCAAGCTCTCTGTGGTCGAGATCGACCTCGGCCGCGACGGCCTCGGCCTGAGCGAGGCGGCGCGCGAGCAGCTGCGGGCGTGCGACGTGGTCATACACTCGGCGGCCGCCGTCGAGTTCGACAACCCGGCCGACCTCTCGGCGCAGACCAACCTGCTCGGCGCGGCGCGGCTGGTCGGGGCGCTGCGGGACAGCGGCGCGCGCCCGCACCTCGTGCACATCTCGACCGCGTACGTCGGCGGGATGCTGCGCGGGCTGGTGCGCGAGGAACCGCCGCTCGACCCCGGGCTCAACTGGCGGCACGAGGCGGAGGTGATGTCGAGCCTGCGCGGCCCGGTCGAGGAGGAGTCGCGGCGGCCGGAGGTGCTGAACAAGCTGCGGCGCGAGGCGCGTTCGCGCATGGGCCCGGCGGGCACGCCGGCTGTCGCGCGTGCGACGGAGCGCCTGCGCGAACGGTGGGTGAAGGACCGCCTCGTCGAGCGGGGGCGCGTGCACGCGAACGCGATGGGTTTCTCGGACATCTACTCGTTCACGAAGGCGATGGCCGAGCACGCGGTGGTCGAGCTGCACGGCGACATCCCGCTCTCGATCGTGCGGCCGTCGATCATCGAGAGCGCGCTTGCCGAGCCGTTCGCGGGGTGGCTCGAAGGGTTCCGGATGGCCGAGCCGATCATCCTGGCGTTCGGGCGCAACATCCTGCGCGATTTCTCCGGCCTGCCCGACTCGCTCCTCGACATCATCCCGGCGGACTTCGTGGTCAACACCGTGCTCGCGGTCGCGGCCAACCCGCCGCCCGATGAGAAGCCGCGTGTGTATCACGCGGCGTCCGGGGGTCGCAATCCGCTGCGCCTGCGACGCGTCGCCGACGAGGCGGGCGTGTACTTCACCGCGCATCCGCTGCGCGACCGCTACGGACAGGCGATCGGCACGCCCTCGTGGACATTCCCGACGCGGCAGGAGATCGCGACCCAGGCTCGGCTCGCGTTGAGGGCCGTCGAGGCCGCGCAGTGGGTCATCGAGCGGCTGCCTCTGGGCGCGAGCGTGGCTGGGCTGTCCGACGACCTCAACGAGGAGCGCGAGCGGCTCGACCGGGGGCTCAACCTGATCCAGCTCTACGGCGTGTACACCGAGGTCGACTGCATCTTCGACACCCGCAACGTGACTGAGCTGTGGGAGAAGGTGCCGGCCGCGGAGCGCAAGAAGTTTCCATTCGACCCGGCGCTGTACGACTGGACGCACTACTTCCAGGACGTGCACTTCCCGACGGTGGTGCGCATGTCGCGCGCCGAAACGGCCGCGCGTCGGGGCAAGCAGCCGACCGGGAGCACCGCGCCGAAGGCGGAGTCGAGCTCGGTGCGGTCGGCGAT
>VBJE01000132.1 GCA_005879675.1 Chloroflexota bacterium | reverse complement strand
ACGACCTCGTGCAGCATGTCCGCCGCCTTGCCTCTCCCCCTCATGCCGAGGCGGTGCGCGAGCACGGGGACGGCGAGCAGCTTGACGTCATCGGGCAGGACGAAGTCGCGGCCCTCGAACAGCGCCCATGCCTGGGCGGCGCGCTGCAGGTAGACCCCGGCGCGCATGCTCGCGGCCAGCATCACGTCCGGTCGCGCCCGCACCGCCTGCAGCAGGGCCACGATGTAGGTGCGGATCGCGGGCGCCGCGACGACCCGAAGGCATGCCTCCTGGAGCTCGATCACCTCGCGAATGTCGATCACGGCCGCGAGGTCCGCGATCGGATCTCCGTGCTCGCGGCGGGCCAGGACCTCGAGCGCCTCGGCATCGGTGGGCGGGCCCATCTCGGCCGCCAGCACGAATCGGTCGAGCTGGGACTCGGGCAGCGGGTACGTGCCGTGGAACTCGGCCGGGTTCTGGGTCGCGACAACGAAGAAGGGACGTTCGAGGACGCGCGTCGTGCCTTCGACCGTGACCTGGCCCTCCCCCATCGCCTCGAGCAAGGCCGACTGGGTGCGTGGCGTGGTCCGGTTCACCTCGTCGGCGAGGACGATGTGAGCGAAGATCGGCCCCGGAACGAACTCGAACGTCAGCTCTTTCTGGTTGAAGACGCTCGACCCGGTGATGTCCGACGGCAGGAGGTCGGGCGTGCACTGGATCCGCCGGAAGGTGCCGCCGACCGAGGTTGCGAGCGCGCGGGCGAGCATCGTCTTGCCGGTGCCGGGGAGGTCCTGGAGGAGGATGTGCCCGCCGGCGACGAGGCCCGCGAGCGCGAGCCGGACGACGCGGTCCTTGCCGACGATGACGCTGTGGACATTGCCCTCGACGCGGTCGAGGAGCTCCGCGGCGCGACGTGGCTGGAGGGTTTCCTGGGTCGCCGAAGCCATCAAAGGGCAGTCTAGAGCCGGTATCCGCCGGCTCCGCCGCGTTAGGTCTGCCCGACCATGCGCGAGATGACCTCGCCGAGGTTCGGCCCGCCCTTTCCGAAGGGCACCGAGTGGACGCGGTGCGCAAACACCATCTCCGCCACCTCGCCGATGTGCTTCACGTCGACCTCTTCCGCGCTGTCGTACGCCGCCTTGGCCTGAGCTGCGCGTGCGCACACCAGGTCGGAGCGGTGGCCGTCGACCTCGAGCGCGATCGAGATCTGCGCGATCAGGCGGAGGATCGCGCGCGGCAGCGTGACCTCGGGGAAGGTCGCGATCGCCTCCGCGATCTGCGACTTCACGGACTGCTCCGACTCCGCGTGCTGCTGATAGAAAAGGTTGGGATCGTCCTCCCAGACCGCGCGCTTCTCGACGATCGCCACCCGCTGGTCCAGGTCGCGGATGCCTTCGACGTCGACGCACAGGCCGAAGCGGTCGAGCAGCTGTGGCCGCAGCTCGCCCTCCTCCGGGTTCATCGTCCCGACGAGGATGAACCGCGAGGGATGCGAGACGGACACTCCCTCGCGCTCGACGGTGTTCACGCCCATCGCCGCGGCGTCGAGCAGCACGTCGACGATGTGGTCGTCGAGGAGGTTCACCTCGTCGACGTAGAGGATGTTGCGGTTCGCTTCGGCGAGCACTCCGGGCTCAAAGCGCCGCGACCCTTCCTTGAGTGCCGCCTCGAGGTCGATGGTTCCGACCACGCGGTCTTCCGAGGCGTTGATCGGAAGCTCGACGACCCGCATGCGCCGGGTGGCCACCGGCAGCGCGCCGGCCGCCGCCCTCTCGCGGCAGTCCAGGCACCAGTCCTCGGGGTCGTCCGGATGGCAGCCGAAGTGGCAGCCCTCGACCACCTCCTGGTCGGGGAGCAGGCGGGCGAGGGCCCGCACCGCGGTCGACTTGCCGGTGCCTTTCTCGCCCCGGATGAGCACCCCGCCGATGGTCGGGTTGATGGCGTTGAGCACCAGGGCGAGCTTCATCTCGTCCTGTCCGACGATGGCGGTGAAGGGGTAGGAGTAGCGGTCGAGTGCCATGCGGTGGCTAGATGTTACCGACGCTCACTGGCAGGTCACCTTCGTCGGGTCGAAGGTGAAGGCCCAGCCGTAGTACGCGGCCGCAAGGCGGTATCCGTTCGCCTCCTGCGTGCGCGTCGCGCCGTTGTGGGCGATGTCGTCGCACATCGCGGACTGAGGCTGACCGTTGCTGGGGTTGAGTCCCAGCCCGAGGATGCTGGCGCTGATGCTCGAATAGAACGTCCAGGCCTGGACGTTGACCGCACCGCTCTTGCAGAAGAGCGGCGTCACGTTGCCGTCGGAGGTCGTGGTCACCGGCTTCGTGCACAGGTTCGCGGCTGGCGGGTCGCTCGCCGGCGGCAGGACCTGCTGCGCCACCGGCGTCTCGTCGCTGCTGGCGACCGGGGTCGCCGACGGGCTGGCTTGAGTCGTGGGGGTCGGCGAGGGGCTTGCGGTCGCCGATGGCGACTCCGACGAGCAGGCGACGGCCACCAGCGCGAGCCCGACGAACAGCCGCGCGCTAGCGGCCGCGGCCCAGCTCCCTCTCGACGGCGGTCGTGATCTCGTCTCTCGACAGGTCATAGAGCCCGTAATAGTGCGCCCCCATGCGGTCGGCGAGGTCCGCGCAAGCGTTGATGGCGTAGGTCTGGTACATCGGCGCCACCCGGGCAAGATGCTGCACCGACGGCAGGTGGCTGTAGTCGCGGGCGGAGTCGATCACCAGGGCGTCGATGTCCTCGGCGTCGATCAGGGCGGCGACCTTCTGCGCCTCGACGAGGGGCTCTTCCTTGAACATCGAGATGTTGCCGCGGCCGTCGCTGATCAAGACAAGCAGCGGGCGGATGCTCGGATCGCGCAGCAGCTCGGTCTTGACCACCTTGTACCCGGCCATCAGGCCGTGCGTCAGCGGGGTCGTCCCGCCCACCGACAGCCGCTCCAGCCGCCGGCGCGCCAGGGAGACGCTGGACGTCGGCCGCAGGACCACCTCGGCGGTGCGGTTCTTGAAGATCACGACCGCCACGCGGTCGCGGCGCACATACGCGTCCTGGAGCAGGGAAAGGATCGCGCCCTTGGTCGCGGCCATCCGTTGCTCCGCGTCCATCGACGCCGAGGCGTCGACCACGAACACGATCAGGTTGCCGACCTTGCGCTCGCGCACCTTCTGGCGCAGGTCCTGGCGCTCGAGCATCAGCCGCTCGCCGTGGCGCCTCCCTCTCTCCTTCTGCATCGGCGCGGCCGCGCGCACGGTGGCGTCGATCGCCAGGTCGCTCACCTTCTCCTTGGGCTGGGCGCGCACATAGCGGCCGCGCCGGTCCGGGGTCTGGCTGGCCGCGCGCTTACCGCCCTGCTTGCGCACGCGGCGCTGCCGCGGCAGGTCGATGCGCCGGAGGTTGAAGGTCTGCAGCGCCTCGGGCGAAGACTCATGCCCGCTGGAGCCGCCCGTGGTGACGCCGGTGTCGGCGCCGGCCGATTGCTGGCCCGTCTCGGACGAGCTCGAGCTCTGCTCGGCGGTGGCCTCGCTGGAGGCCTCGCTCTCGGAAGCCTGTGGCTCGCCACTCTCCGGGTCGGACTGCTGCGAGCCCTCCTGCTCCTCGCCATGCTCGGGCGTCGTGCTCTCGTCCTGGTCGCGCCTGATGGGTTGACGGGCGCGGTGCGCCAGGGCGAGAGTGGCCGCGTCGTAGATGTCCTCCCGCGAAGGCGAGCCGTGGCGTCGGTAGGCGGCGAGGGCTCGGGCGGCGTGGTCGATGACGACGTCGGCGCGGTGACCGAGGACGTCCGCCTCGACGCAGATGGAGGAGATGAGGCGCGCGTGGGCGGCCGTGACGCGGACGTCCTTGACGCGGCCGATCGCTTCGGCGAGCGCGCGCGACAGGTTGCTGTCCGCGGCCGCGAACTCGTTGGCGAACTCATGGTCTCCGCGCTTGAAGGCGGCGTCGCGCTCGGCGATCAGGACGCGCTCGTCGGGGTCGCGGATGCCTTCTACGTCGACGCACAGCCCGAAGCGGTCGAGCAGCTGAGGCCGGAGCTCCCCCTCCTCCGGGTTCATCGTCCCGACGAGGATGAAGCGCGACGGGTGGCTGAACGACACGCCCTCGCGCTCGATCACGTTGACGCCCATGGCCGCGGCGTCCAGCAGAACGTCGACGATATGGTCGTCGAGGAGGTTGACCTCGTCGACGTAGAGGATGTTGCGATTCGCCTCGGCCAGGACGCCAGGCTCGAAGCGGCGGGTCCCGGTGCGGAGGGCGGCCTCGATATCGATCGTGCCGACGACGCGGTCCTCGGACGAGTTGATCGGCAGCTCGACCACCCGCATCCGGCGCTGGTGGTGCGGCAGCGTGCCCGCGGCCGCCAGCCTCGCCCGGCAGTCGGCGCACAGCGCCTCGCGGTCCGACGGGTCGCAGCCGAAGTGGCAGCCCTCGACGACGTCGTGCTCCGGGAGCAGCCGGGCCAGGCCGCGCACCGCGGTCGACTTGCCCGTCCCCTTCTCGCCGCGGATGAGCACTCCG
>VBJE01000131.1 GCA_005879675.1 Chloroflexota bacterium | reverse complement strand
CCGCGACGAGCACCTCTACCAGCCCAAGCGCGTCGCGCGCGAGGGCCGGTCGGTGTCGATGGTCTTCCGCGACTCGCAGCTTTCGAACGTCATCGGCTTCGACTACCAGCGCATGTCCTCCATCGACGCGGCGCGCGATCTCATCGGCCGGCTGCACCGGATCCGGGACGTCCAGGGCGACCGCGACTACCTGGCGGTGATCGCCCTCGACGGCGAGAATGCCTGGGAGTTCTACCCGCGCGACGGGCACGACTTCCTGAACGCGCTGTACACCGAGCTCGAGTCGAGCTCGGACATCGTCACGACCACGGTGTCGGATTTTCTCGCTGAGCACCCTCCGCAGCAGCAGCTGCACCACCTGCACACCGGCAGCACAACATGGCGTGGGACCTGCTTGCGGAGACGCGCGACTGGCTCGACGCGCAGTCGCAGCAGCGCCCCAAGGACTCGCAGCAGGCGGCCCTCGCGTGGCGCGAGATCCTCATCACCGAGGGGAGCGACTGGTTCTGGTGGTTCAGCCGCAAGCACGACTCGGGCATGGACCCGATCTGGGACAACCAGTTCCGGCTGCACCTGCGCAACGTCTACAAGCTGATGGGCGCTCGCGCGCCCGCGCGACTCTTCCAGCCGATCATCAAGCGCGCGCCCACGCCCGAACGAGGCGTGCCCGCGACGACGATCAGCCCGCGGTCCAAGCACGACCCCGCCTGGGCGCACGGCGGCTACTACCTCGTCGGCTCCGGCTTCGGCGCTTTGCACCGCCCGGCCGGCGTCGTCGAGCGCGTGTACTACGGCAACGACGAGGAGAACATGTACTTCCGGATCGACTCGCCTCGCACCGGGCATGAGCTCGAATCGCAGAAGATCGAGTTCTGGCTCTACTGCGCGGGCCAGGCGCCCGTGGGCGAAGAGGGGGACCAGGACCTGCCGCTGCCGCGGACGGCGATGGCCGAGCTGGGCTTCGACCCGTCGGTGGTCGTGCGCATCACGCCGCGCGCGCAGGGCGGCGGGGTGTCGGTGCTGCGAGTCGCCGAGTCGCAGACGAAGGCGGTCACCGAGAAGTCCTGGGACGTCGAGGATCCATTCGCCGTCGCGATCCCCTTCTCGCAGCTGGGCAAGCGGGCCGGGGATGCGTTCGAGCTCGCGTTGATCGTCAGCAGGGAGGGGAAGGACATCGAGGTCGTCCCGCCCTCAGGCGCGCTCGGCATCCGTGTGCCTGGACAGGCCCCCCAGATCGACGTCGAGCTCGGGCGGCACCTCAAGGTCCTGGTCGCGACCGCGGAGCTCGCCCCCTTCGCGAAGCTCGGCGGCGTGTCCGACGTGGCCGCCTCGCTGTCGAAGGAGCTGCGGCGTCTCGGCCACGACGTCCGCGCGGTCATACCCCGGTACCGCCAGGTCGACATCGGCCGCTACGGCCTGCGTCCGGTGGTCACCGACCTGCAGGTCCCGCTCGGCGGCGACAAGATCCCGGCGACGATCTTCGAGGGCCGCCTCGGGGAGCTGGTGGTCTACTTCGTCGACTGCCCGCAGCTCTACGACCGCGACGGGATGTTCGGCTTCGGTGACGACGACGCGCGTTCCGTGTACTTCTGTCGCGCGGTGCTCGAGATGCTGCCGGCGCTCGAGTTCTTCCCCGACGTCATCCATGTGCACGACTGGTATGGAGCGCTGATCCCGAACCTGCTCGACCGCGTGTACGACGGCGACGGCTACACCGACATCGCCACCGCGCTCACCATCCACAACCTCTCGGCGCAGGGCATCTTCGGTTTCGGGGCGATCGTGCTTGCCGGTCTCCAGGAGTGGGGCCTGATCAAGCTCGGCATCCCCGGGCTGGACAACGTGGTCAACGTCCTCGGACGTGGCATCCACTTCGCGGACGTGGTCAACACGGTCAGCGAGCGCTACGCGAAGGAGATCCAGACGCCCGAGTTCGGCGAGAGTCTCGACGAGCTTCTGCGCCGGAACACGCAGAAGCTGCACGGGATCCTGAACGGAATCGATTACGACATCTTCGACCCCCAGCGCGACCCGAACATCACGCACCACTACTCGGCCGACGCTCCGCAGGGAAAGGTGCTGTGCCGCGCGGCGCTGCGCACAGAACTGGGCCTGGAGGATTCGAGCAAGCCCCTGTGCGCGATCGTGTCGCGCTTCTACGACGTCAAGGGCTTCGACCTCATCGAGCAGGCGATGCCGGAGCTCCTGCAGCTGGGCCTGCAGGTGGTCGTGATCGGCACCGGCGACCGCCGCTATGAGGACATGTTCCGGCGCTGGGCCGGCGAGCTGCCGCGCCAGGTCGCGGTCGCGATTGGGTTCGACGCGGGCCTGGCCCAGCGGATCTACGCCGGCGCGGACATGCTCTGGATGCCGTCGCGCTTCGAGCCCGGCGGCCTGGCGCAGCTGATCGCGCTTCGCTACGGGACGATCCCGGTCGTGCGCGCGACGGGTGGGCTGGCCGACACGATCCGCGACTACGACCCTGCCGCCCAGCGCGGCAATGGCTTCAGGTTCGGCCCTTACGACCCGTGGCAGTTTTTCGCGGCGGTCGTCCGGGCCGCCGAGACCTTCCGCCACCAGGGCGTGTGGGCGTGGCTCGTCCAGCACGCGATGAAAGAGGACGTGTCGTGGTCGCGGTCGGCGCTGAAGTACGTGCAGCTGTACGTGGCGGCCATGGCCGCGCACAGCGAGCGCCATGGAGTCGCGGTGGCGCCGGAACCGGGACCCGAGCCCTCAGCCACCCCAGTCGGGCAGTAGATGAGAGGAAACCTCGAGGTTTCCTCTCATACGCGGCGCTCAACGGCCGGTCGCGCTCGTTAAAACCATCACGGCTAATGCCGGCCGGATTCGCGCCGCCACTCCTTCCCGAGTGGATTGGACTTGATTAAATGCCCTCCGCGTGCGACCCCTGGCGGCTCATAGCCACGCGGGATGCGGCCGGGATAAACCCGGCCGCCAAAGCAACGAGAGCAGCTCCCTCATCCACCCCAGTCGGGCAGTAGCCGCAGCTGCTCGACCCGGCGGGCGCCGGGACCGTACGCGGCGTTGAAATAGTCGATCACCATCCGCCGCGCCGCAAACTGCGTCACGACGTGGCGGATCGACGCCTTCATCATCTCCACCCACCGCAGCGGGATCCCGTTCTCGTCCCGGTCATAGAAGGCCGGCACGACCTCTCGCTCGAGCAGCCGGTACAAGCCCTCGGCCTCGGCGAGGTCGTCGACGTCCTGGCGGTCCAGCGTCGCCGCTGACGGAATGGCCCACCCCAGCTCGGGCCGGTACGCCTCGTCCCACCACCCGTCGAGGACACTGACGTTGAGGCCGCCGTTCGCGCCCGCCTTCATGCCGCTCGTACCGCTCGCCTCCAGGAACCGGCGCGGGTTGTTGAGCCAGATGTCCGCGCCCTGGACGAGATGCCGGGCCAGCGTGATGTCGTAGTCCTTCAGGAAGATGACGCGAGGCTCTTCACGAGCGAGCCCGACGATTCCCGCGACGATGTCCTTCCCGGGCTGGTCGGCGGGGTGCGACTTGCCGGCAAACAGGATCTGCACGGGCCGGCGCGAGTTGCGCAGCAGCTTGGTGAGGCGCGGCCGGTCGCGCAAGAGCAGGTTGGCGCGCTTGTAAGGCGCGAACCTGCGCCCGAAGCCGATGGTGAGCGCGTTCATGTCGACCTCGTGCGGCGTCTCCGCGCGCTCCTTGACGAGCTCGAGCAACCGGCGCTTCAGCTGGCCGTGGATCTCCCACAGCTCCGCGGCGGCGATCTCGTGCACCGCGTGCCAGCGGCCGTCCGCGGGATCGAGGTCCCACCAATCGGGGCCGACGTAGCGGCTGAGCAGAGCGGCGATCTCCGGCGCGACCCACGTCGGCATGTGCACGCCGTTGGTGACGGACCCGATGGGGACCTGAGCCTCGGGGAGGCCGCGCCACGCGTCCTTCCAGATCCGCCGCGAGACCGCGCCGTGCAGGCGGCTGACGCCTACCGATTGGTCGGCGAGGCGCAGCGCCGCGTAGGTGGTGCAGAACCGCTCGCGCGGATCGCCCGGACGCTGGCGCCCAAGGTCCATGAAGCGGTCGAAGGAGATGCCGACCTGCGCCAGGTACGGGCCGAGCAAGTCCCACACGAGGCCGGCGTCGAAACCAGCCGCGCCTCTTCGAGCGTCATCTGGCGCGAGGCTCGCAGCTCGCGGATGCGCTCGAGCGCGCACAGGAAGCTGTGTCCTTCGTTGAGGTGGAAGACGCCGGAGTCGAGTCCCAGGGCGCGGAGCACCCGCACGCCGCCGATGCCGAGCACGATCTCCTGGCGCAGGCGGCGGTCGGGCTCCGGCACGTACAGGCGGTCGGTGATGCCGCGCAGGTCCTGCGGGTTGGCCTCGAGATCGGTGTCGAGGAGGAACAGCGGGACGCGGCCGACCTGCGCCCGCCACACCGCGATGCGCACGTTGCGCTGACCGATCGGCGCTTCGACCTCGACCCCCTCGACCTTGTTGACGGGGAGGTCCGAGCCGCGGTTCTCGGAGTACACCTCGAACTGGCGTCCACCCTGGTCGATGTCCTGCCGGCCGAAGCCCTGCTTGTAAAGGAGGCCGACGGCGACGAGCGGGAGGCCGAGGTCGCTCGTCGCCTTCAGGTGGTCGCCCGCCAGCACGCCGAGGCCGCCCGAGTAGATGGGCAGGCACTCCGAGAGGCCGAACTCGAGCGAGAAGTAGGCGATGCCTAGCGGGGCCTGCGCGTCCATGAACCGGGGGTGGCGCTCGTAGTAGTCGCGATAAGCGGTCTGCGCGTCGTCGAAGGCCCGTTGGACCTCTGGTCGCTCCAGGGCGCCGCGCACCCCTTCGTCACCCAGCTGGGAGAGGAGCAGGACCGGGTTTTCGCGCGTCGACTTCCAGAGCTCGGGGTCGAGAGTGCGAAAGAGATGCTCGATACGGGGTTGCCAGGTCCAGAGCAGGTCGTATGCGAATTGCTTGAGTTCTTCCTGCACGCGAATAAGATCGTAGTGAGGAAGGGGAGATGAAGGCAGTCGTGATGGCCGGCGGCGAAGGCTCGCGCCTTCGCCCGCTCACGAGCAACATGCCCAAGCCCCTCGTGCCAGTCGCGGGCCGGCCGATCATGGAGCACATCCTTCTCCACCTGCGCCGCCACCAGCTGCGTGACGTGGTGGCCACCGTCCAGTACCTGGGCGCCTCGATCCGCAACTACTTCGGCGACGGCTCCGATCAGGGAGTCGCGCTGAACTACTCGGTCGAAGACTCGCCGCTCGGCACCGCCGGCTCGGTGATGCTCGCCCGCCAGCAGCTGAACGAGACCTTCGTGGTCATCTCCGGCGACTCGCTCACCGACATCGACCTCGGCGCGGCCGCGCGGTTCCACCGCGAGCGCAAGGCGATCGCGACCATCGTCCTGAAACCGGTGCCGAACCCCCTCGAGTACGGCGTGGTCGTCGTCGATGAGGGCGGCGCGGTGCAGCGCTTCATCGAGAAGCCGAGCTGGGGCGAGGTGATCTCCGACCTCGCGAACACGGGTATCTACATCCTCGACCCGGCGGTGTTCGACTTCTTCCGGCCGGGCGAGGTCACCGACTGGTCAGGCGACGTATTCCCCAAGCTCCTGAAAGAGGGCGAGCACGTCTTCGGCTGGATCGCCGACGGTTACTGGGAGGACGTCGGCAGCCACGCGGCGTACGTGAAGGCCAACTTCGACTGCCTCGAAGGCAAGGTCAAGGTGCAGATCCCCGGCGACCGCGTCGGCGACTCGACCTGGATCCATCCGGACGCGGAGGTTTTCTCGGGCGCCCGCGTCGACGGCCCGGCCCTGATCGGCGCAGGCGCCAAGGTCCGCGCCGGCGCGTGGGTGAACGGCCCGGCGATCGTCGGCGCGTACACCACGGTGGATTCAGGCGTGAAGCTTTCGAACTCCATCGTCTGGGACCACAGCTACATCGGCCTCAACTCCCGCCTGCGGGGCGCGGTGGTGTGTCGCTCGGTGACGGTCAAGAACGGCTGCTTGCTCGAGGAAGGCGCGGTCATCGGCAGCGACGTCACCATCGGCGCCAGCTCCACGGTCAACGCCAACGTCCGCATCTGGCCCAACAAAGAGGTCGAGCCGGGTGCCGTCGTGCACGAGTCGATCATCTGGGCCGGCTCGTGGAAGCGCGGATTGTTCAGCTCCTACGGCCTGACTGGCCTGATCAACATCGAGCTCACGCCGGAGTTCGCCTCGCGGCTGGGAGCGGCGATCGGGGCGCTGACCACGAAAGGGACCGAGATCGCGTTCTCGCGCGACTACACGCGCTCGGCGCGGATGATCGGCCGCGCCCTGATGTCGGGGTTGATCTCGTCCGGCACGAACGTGATCGACCTGTCGGTCCTGCCCGCCCCCGTCTCTCGCTACTGGGCGCGACACAACCACGTCTCGGCGGTGCACGTGCAGACGTCGCCGGTCGATCCCCGCTCGGGCGACGTGCGCATCTTCGACGACCTCGGGCTCGACATCGACAAGCGAAGCGAGCGCAAGCTCGAAGGCCTGTTCTTCCGCGAGGACATCCGCCGCGTGTCCCACTACGAGATGGGCCGGATCACGCGGCGCGACCAGCAGACCGACCGCTACATGGAGGACATGCTCGCCAAGCTCGACCTGGAGGCGGTTCGGGGCGCCGCGTTCAAGGTTGTCATCGACTACAACAACGGTGCGGCCGCGATGGTGCTGCCGCAGATCCTGCGCGAGCTCAACTGCACGGTCATCCCCTTGAACGCAGCCCCGGCCGAGATCGTGATGGAGCAGGACGATGCGACGTTCCAGGCGCACCTGCAGGAGATGGGCGTGATCACCTCGGCGGTCAAGGCCAAGCTCGGGGTGTTCATCGACACGCCCGGCGAGCGGTGCTTCATCGTCGACGAGTCGGGGGCGGTGCTCGACCACAACGCCGCGTTCGCGGTCCTGGCGCGGCTCGCGATGACCTCCAAGCAGGGCATGGTGCTCGGGCCGGCGTCGTCGTCGCTGGCGTTCTCGATGATCGCCGAGGAGCTGGGGAGCCGGTTCGTGCCGACCAAGATCACCCCAGGCGCTGTGCTGCGCTCCGCGCAGCACGCGGATGCGGTGCTGGCGTCAGACGGAGGCGGCGGGTACTGCTGGCCGGACTTTGCGATCTCGTTCGACGCCATCTTCACGATCGCGCGAGTCCTGGAGATGCTGGCGCACAGCGGGACGTCGCTGGGCGCGCTGCGCGGTCGGATCCCCGCGGTGACGCACAGGGTGGCGGTCGAGTTCTGCCCCTGGGAGGTGAAGGGGCGCGTGATGCGGACGATGATGGAGCGGCACCTGAAGGACCGGGTCGACCTGACCGACGGGGTGAAGGTGTTCGTCGACGACGGCTGGGTGTTGGTCGCGCCGGACGCGGACCGGCCGGAGTACTACGTGATCGCGTCGACCACGAACCCGGAGCATGCGCAACGGCTGGTGGAGGAGTATTCGGCGCTGGTGAGGTCGGTGGTGTCCGAGGCGGCGCCACAGGCGGAGGCCGTCGTCGAGACCTAGAATCGAATCTCTGCCGAGCGGGCGTAGCTCACCTGGTAGAGCGCAACCT
>VBJE01000186.1 GCA_005879675.1 Chloroflexota bacterium | reverse complement strand
GACGGGCATCACATCGTGCACTGGATGAATGGCGGCGGGCTGGAGCTGGAGAACATGGCCCTCCTGTGCCATCGCCATCACTGGATGGTCCACGAAGGCGGGTGGCAGATCGTCAAGACCGAGAGTGATGGACTGCTCCCCGTCGCGCCGATGCATGTTTTTGGGATGCCGCGAGGGCCGGATTAGAAGTACGTGACCTTCGAGCACCGAGGGCAGCCTTCGGCAGAGGCGGTCGAGCTCGGGTTGAACACGGCCGATCCCACCACGCTGGTTGTCGACCTCAACTGCGCCTTTGCGTCCATCGAGCAGCAGCACGAGCCGGCGCTCCGAGGCAAGGTCCTCGCGATCGCCGCCTACGCCACCGACGCCGCCACCATCGTCTCGTCGTCCCGCGAGGCCCGCGACCTGGGCATCAAGACCGGGATGAAGGTCTTCGAGGCCAAGGCCATCCACCCCGCCGTCATCATTCGGGAGCCCAACCCGCCTCGCTACCGCGACGTCTCCGACAAGCTCATCGAGCTCATGCGCCGCCACAGCCCTGACGTCCTGCGGATGTCGATCGACGAAGCGTCGCTGGACCTGGCCGGGACGCCAAACCTCAAGAAGCTCGGTCCCGAGGGCGTCGGCAAAGCGATCAAGCATGCGATCCGAGAAGAGATCGGCGAGTGCGTCACCTCGTCCGTCGGCGTCAGCACCTCGATCTGGATGGCCAAGCAAGCATCCAACCTGAACAAGCGAGATGGGCTGGAGCGCATCGACCACACCAACCTGCTCGCGGTCTTCGATCGGCTGCGGCTCACCGACCTCTCGGGGATCGCCGACGCCAGCGCGCGGAGGCTTGCCCGGGGCGGCATCCACACCCCCATCCAGTTCCTGCGCGCCACGCCGCCGAAGCTCCGTCTCGCGGGCATGCACCCAGAGTTCGCGAAGGGCTGGAGCATGCGCCTGCGCGGCTTCGAGGTCGGCGGGTTCGAGAGCCCGCGACGCAAGAGCTACAGCCATTCGCACGTGATGGCTCGCGCCACCGCCTCGCAGCGCGAGCTCGAAGAGCTGCTGATGCGCCTGTCGGACATGGTCGGCCGGCGCCTGCGGGCCGCCGACAGGCGCGGCTCGGTGGTGGAGGTGTCGGTCGTGTACCGCCCCGACCCGGGGCATTTCTCCAGGCAGGCCAGGCAGCCCCGACCCGTCTCCACAGGCGACGAGATCTACCAGGCCGCGCTCAAGCTGCTCACCGCCCGCGATCCACGGCTCACCGTCGGCACCCTCGGTGTTGGGGTTTCAGCCCTCGCCGACGGAGACGCAGGCCAGCTCGACCTCTTCGGCGACGCCGCCCACCCGCGCACGCTGCGCCTGGAGGCGGCGATGGACAGGATCCGCGATCGCTTCGGTGAAGACGCGCTCCAGCGCTCCCGACTTCTCGGCCGCGCGCGGGTGGTGCGAGATCGGATCGCGTTTGGTAATACGGGCCACCCTGATGAACCCGAAAATGAAGGGGCGTGACATTCGGCGCGAACAGGCGGAAGATGTCCGCATGGCCTCTAGAAAGGAGGAGGCTGCTGGGGCGGCATGGGAGGGCGCCGACCTAGAGCGACCGATCGAGGGCGAAGACCCGGAGTCGAACTCGCTCCGGGAGGCGCTGCGCTGGGTCGCGGTCTACCGCCACCTCGTCAAGCTCGAGACGGAGCTTTTCGACGTGATGCCGAACGAAGCGCAGCTGGAGGCGGAGCAGACGAACCTTCCTGTCCTGGCGTCCCAGGTCGAGCGCTTCAGGCACCGCCTCGACTACTGGCAGAAGCGCCGCGACGAGCTCGAGAAAAAGGGCGCGAACCCCGCGTAGCTCTCAGTCGCGTCAGCGGGAGCCACTCCTTCGCCTCTTCGACCGCAGCGAAGTAGTGAATGCGGATCGCCGACGTGGCGCTGCCCAGGCGCTCCTTCAAGTTGGCCGCGGCCACGTCGCTGATGGGGAGGACAACCGCGAACCGCTTCAGGCCGGCCTCGATCGCCCGCGGGGTCCATTCGCGCTCGGCGCGCTCCTGGTCGGCCGGGTTCAGCACCCGCTGCCGCCGGCAGTCGGCGAGCATCCGTGAGGCCCCGCGCTCCCGTAGGGCTTTGATCTCGGCGTCCAGCAGCGCGGCGAACTCCGCGGTGTTCGCCCAGCCCTCCCACTCCACCACCACCGTCGCGCTGGGCTCATCCCAGCGGACGCTGGCCACCCCGGGCGTCGAAAAGTAGACGTCAGCTCCCACGCCCGAAGAATGGCAGGGACAGAGCTACACCTGATGCGCTGAGGCGCGACAGGCCCACGCTTCTACCTCGACGCGGTATTCGGGGGCCGCCAGGGCGGCCACGTAGACGAGGGTTGACGCCGGCTCATGCCCGTTCAGCCAGGCCAGGGTGACCTCGCGCCGCCGCTGGGCGTCGATCTCGCCTACCAGGTACCAGTTCCACTTGACGATATCCGTGACCGACATGCCCGCCGCCTCGAGGTTGCGCCGGACGTTGTCGAGCGCCAGCGTCACCTGCTCGATCGGGTCGGCCGGCACGTGCCCGTCGGCCGTGCGGCCGACCTGGCCCGCGATCGCCACCCACCGCGCGTCGGAGCCGGAGACTTCGACCTGGTGGCTGTACGACCCGATGGGCGCGTGGATGCCGTCCGGGTTGCGAGAGGTTCTCACGCCCTCATTGTCGGTCGAAGGTCCACCGCATCGCGTTCAGGGACTCGTCGGTGCCGAAGCCGAATGCGGTCTCGGGCACGAGCTCGTAGAGGTGCAGCGGTGGCGGCCCGGCGGTGGGGGCGCCTTCGCCGTGGAACTCGCCGTCTCGTGGCTCGGGGTCCCAGCCGTATTTGGATCGGTACTCGTCCGCGACGCGCTCCAACGTCGGGCCATCGGTGACCCTCACCGCCTTGCCCTCGACCACGATGTCCACCCCATCCGCGGCCGTGGTGAGGACGCAGCGGGATTCGCGCGCGAGGTTCCGCGCCTTCCGCGTCGCCGGGCCGGCGCAGAAATAGATCGCCCGGTCGACGGACACGGCGAGCAGGGGCATGACGTGGGGCCGGATGTTTCGCGCCGTGCTCAGCCAGAAGGTCCTCGAAGCCGCGAGGCGGCGGACGAGTTCGGCCCAGGAGGTCTCGGGCCTCGTGTCTTCGGGGGCATAGAGCTGTGCTGTGACCGGCTCGCGCGCGGACATCAAAACGCCTGCGCCCAGGCGACCTCGGGGTCGATGAGGTAGACGACGCGGTCTTCGCGCAGGGGGTATGGACCGCCGAGGTACTTCTGCGACATCCGGTCGATGATCTTCCACGCCCGCTCACCGTCGACGCGCTCGCCCACACGTCCGCGGACGTGCGCCATGAGGTTGGGCTTGTTCGAGTCGGTGACCGAGAGCGAGACACGCGGGTCGCGGTCCAGGTTCCGCGCCTTGCGCGAGCCCGGGCTGGTCAGGATCGCCAGCCGCTCGCCTTCGACCCCCACCCAGACCGGGACGCTGTGCGGGGCGCCGTCGGGGAGGACGGTGGCGATGTGGGCCACATTCGCTCCCTCGACCAGCGCGCGGACCTCGTCAGGAATGCTCGTCTGGCTCATAGGTCAAAAGTACGTTGCCGTTGCGGAATTCGCGCCGCGCGCTCAACCTCAGCGGAAGGGGGCGACTTGCCGAGCTCGCGAGAGATCGGCCGGAGCCGATGAGGACAGGGTTGACCATGATCCTGAGCTCGTCGAGGAGCCCCTCTTCGAGAAGGCTGGTCGTGAGCACCGAGCTGCCCAGGACCAGCTGCTTCTTGTCCGAGCGCAGGTCGCGCGCGTCCCTGACGAGGGTCGTGTTGCTCCACGCAGGCTCGGGCCTGGAGAGGGTCCGAGAGACCACGACCTTGCTCGCCTCGTTCATCCTCGTGGCGACCTGAGGATCCGTCCTGACCGCTTCGTCGCTCGGCCAGTACTGGGCCATGCCCTCGTAGGTCGCGCGGCCGAAGACAAGCGTGTCGAACGCGTCGAGCTGCTCGGCCGCGAAGTCGTTGAACTCCTCGTCGGTGCGGTGCCACTCGAGCTCCCACGGCTTGTCGCCTTCGAAATAACCGTCGAGCGTGACCATGATGAAGCCGGCGATCATGCCGCGGCCTCGCATCCGGCGCACGGAACGTCGTTCAGCCGCTGCTCGGCGCGCTTCTCGCGCAGGAGGAGCGCGGCCGCCGACAGGGTGACGATGATCAGCCCGGCGCAGACCGTCCACGCGAGGTGATAGCCGCCGGACAGTGCGACAGCGAGGTCGGCGCCGCCGCGAGCCAGGTCGAGCGTCCGCCCGCCCGCGATCGTCGCCAGCACCGCCAGGCCGAAAGCGCCGCCGACCTGGCCTGTGGTGTTGAGCAGGCCCGACGCGAGGCCCGCGTCGCTCGGCGCCACGTCCGCCATCGCGATCATCGTCAGCGCGGGGAAGGACAGGCCGCCGCCCAGGCCGAGCAGCGCCATCGGCAGCATCAGGTGGACGAAGTAGTCGGGGTGGATCGGGCCGAGCGCGACCATGGCCAGCGCGATCATGGCCACGAGCTGGCCCGCCGCAAGCATCGCCCCTGCGCCGAAGCGCGCGATGAGCTGCGCCGAGAACCGGACCGAGAACAGCGCCATCACGACCGCCACCGGCAGGAACGCGAGGCCGATCGCCATCGGCCCGTAGCCCTGCACGCGCTGGAGGTCGAGCGATCCCAGGAAGAAGAACCCGAGGAACGCGGTCGACATCAGCGCCTGGACCAAGTTCGTGCCCGCGACCTTTCGCGAGCGGAACAGGCGCAGGGGAAGGATCGGGTTGCGGCCGCGCGCCTGGCGGACCACGAACCCGACGAGCAGGCCGAGGGCGACCGTCGCCAGGACCGCGGTGCGGAGCGAGACGAGCCCGTAGTCGGACGTCTGGACGATCGTGTAGACGCCGAGCATCAGCGCGGCGGTCACCATGATCGCTCCCAGGACGTCAGCTCCCTTGCCAAGACCGATGCCCCGGTCGCTCGCGAGCACCTTCGCCGACACCAGCCCTGTCGCGATGCCGATCGGAAGGTTGACGAAGAAGATCCAGTGCCAGCTCACCGCCTGGGTGATGAGGCCGCCGGCGATCAGGCCGACCGCCGCCCCGGCGGAGGCGACGAAGCTGAAGATGCCGAACGCCTTCGCGCGCTCGAGCGGCTCCGGGAAGAGGGTGACGATCATGGCGAGGATCACGGCGGAGCTGACGGCGCCGCCGATGCCCTGGACGAACCGCGCGGCGATGAGCATCGGCTGGCCGAACGACAGCCCGCACAGGACTGACGCCGCCGTGAAGATCGCCAGGCCGGCGAGGTAGACACGCTTGCGGCCGACGAGGTCGCCCACGCGTCCCGCCAGCAGGAGCAGGCCGCCGAACGCGATCAGGTACGCGTTCACGACCCAGGCCAGGCCGGACTGGGAGAAACCGAGGTCCTTCTGGATCGAGGGCAGCGCCACGTTGACGATGGTCATGTCGACCACGATCAGGAGGAACCCGGTGCAGAGGACGAGCAGCGAAAGCCAGCGTGAGTTCTTCATGCCCATTCAGACCCCCAGCCGAAGCGAAACTCATCGGTCCGCAACCGATGATTTCGGGCCCGCTATTCCGTCTTAGTTGCGATGTCGACCGAATCGGTCATCGTGGACTGTGCCCGGCTGGCAAAGCCGGACATCTCCACGCTCGGCCGGCTCGCGCGAACCCAGCTGGAAGCCCGCCGCCGGGGCCGCAAGGTCCGCCTGCGCAACGCGAGCGCACCGCTGCTGGAGCTGATCTGGCTGGCCGGCCTCGCGGGCAGCCTACGCGTCGAGGTGAAGCGGCAGCCCGAAGAGCGGAAACAGCCTGGCGGTGTCGAGGAAGAAGGTGAACTCCCCGATCGTCCCGTCTGAGACGTCCAGCACCTGGAGCGCCCAGGGGTCGTAGCCGCCGTCCGGGCTCGGCTTGTACTGGCCGAACGTCGGCATACCGTTGGCGCTGAAGGTCGGGAGGACGCGCGAGCCCTGGCATCCGATACCGGGCCCGAACCACCACTTGAGGATGTCCTCGCGGCCGCTCAGCCACATGTCGTAGGGCGGCATCGATTGGCTGGCGTCCTCGCGGATGAGCGAGGTCAGCGCGCTGAGGTCGTAGCGCTCGAACGCGGAGACGTAGCGGTCGAGCATGGCCCGGTCCGCGTCGCTGAGCTGCCGGGCGCCGCCGGTCTTCTCAACGTTCGATTGCTCGTGGGTTTTGGCCAGCGTGGCGCGAGCACGCTGGAGGGCGCTGTTCACCGACGCCGCCGACGTGCCCAGCAGCTCCGCGACCTCCGATGCCTGCCAGTCGAGGACGTCGCGGAGGATGAGGACCGCCCGCTGACGCGCGGGCAGGTGCTGCAGGGCGCGCACGAACGCGAGGCGGATCGACTCGTTGGCGACGGCGACCTCGGCTGGATCGCGCTCGGAGGACACCATGTGGAGCGGGATCGGCTCGAGCCACGTGATCTCGCTCGGGACGTGGAGGTTCGCCTCGATGGGCTCGCGCGCGGGCCCGAGGTCCATGGGCGTGGTGCGCCGCTCCTTGCCCTTCAGCATGTCGAGGCACACGTTGGTCGCGATCCGATAGAGCCACGAGCGCACGGCCGCGCGTCCCTCGAACCGGTCCCGGCTGCGCCACGCGCGCACGAACGCATCCTGGACCGCGTCCTCGGCGTCGAACGGCGAGCCCAGCATGCGGTAGCAGTACGCGGTCAGCTCGGCTCGATAGTTGTCGAGCTCGCCGAATGCGTGCGCACCAGTAATCGTCGCCTGCGCCATTCAGAAAATCTTAGAGATGAGTCCGTCAGGCCGTTTCGGAGAACTCGTCACGCTGGCGGGCAAGCCACTCGTTGCCGCACCGGACCGCCTCGTCGACGCTCAGGTGCTCGTGCGAGCACGTCCATTTGCGTTCCCGGAAGCGGTCGTCTGTCTCGTAGCCCTCCGCTCGGTATATCAGCGGAGGGGCCGAATGTCTGCCCGAGGCGATGATCCGCATTTTGAATCCCACGGCCGGAAAATAGTGCCGCCTCGCTCGCCCTGTCATCGTCCAATTGAGGTACGGGCCGAACAGACGATCGCTAGGTTATTACGCTCCCCAGCTCCGCTTCAGGATCGGGAATCAACAATCGTAAATTTCCGTTCGCCTCCGTCGCCGCGAGGCTTTTAAAAATCTAACCCGGACGTGTGGTCGCGTTCGGGTCGGTGAAGTAGCGCTGCAGGGTCGGCCCGATCCACGCCGCGATCTGGGCCGGCGGCGCCGAGGCGAGCGGCTCGACCTTGACGACGTAGCGAAGCATGGCGAGCCCCACGAGCTGGCTCGCCGCGAGGCTCGCGCGGACCTCAGGGTCCTCGAGCTCGAGCGCCTCGGCCACGCGGGCGAGCACCTCGCGGCGGACGAAGTCCCGCATCAGTGCGGCCGCCTCGCTGCTGGCGACCACGGAGCGAACCAGCGCCTGGGCGCGGGCGCCGGCGGGCGAGTCCCACACGTCGATGAAGAACCGCGCGAGGCGGATCCCGAGCCCGTCGAGGCCCGCCGCCAGGAGGGGTGGTATGGCGTCCGCGGGGTCGAACGGGAACTCCATCGCGGCCTGGAACACGCCGTCCTTCGACTCGAAGTAGTGCAGGACGAGCTTGGGGTCGACACGCGCGGCGCGGCCGATCCCGCGGATCGTCGTGCGCTCGTAGCCGAGCTTGCCGAACTGGGCCCGGGCGGCGGCGGCGATCTTCTCCCGCGTGCCGCCCTGGCCTGGCCTCCTACCGGTTCGCGGCATGCGCCGGGACGGCCGCCGGGCTCGCGTGCTCGCGATGCGCCAGCCGGCCGAGAGCCATCAGCACGACGCCGCCCGCGAGCCATGCCGCGAGCACGAGCTCCGGTTCGCCCACCCCGGCCCCGCCGAAGTACAGGGCGCCGCGCATGGCGCTGTACAGCTGACCCGCGGGCATCGCCGGAGCAAGCAAGCGGTAGGCGTCCGGCAGCAGCTGGCTGCCGATGGGGCCCCCCGAGCAGACGAGATCCAGGAGCACCGCGACCAGCGCCGCCAGCGCGACTCCAGGCCGGCCAAGGAGCGCGGCCATGCCCGCCACCACCGCCCCGATGGCCGCCGAGGCGAGCGCAACGAAGGCGGTCGCGCTCCAGAAACCGGGGCCGTAGTCGCCCGCGATCCAGGTCGCCAGGCCCATCGCGACCGGCGCGGCCACGACCGCATAGACCACGACCAGAGCAGCCTGGGTCACGAACCCCGCGCCGCGGCGAAGGCCAACAAGCGCCTGCGCGATCAGGGTCGAGACGACGATCGCGAGCACCACGAAGAAGAGGATCAGACCGTGCGGGTCGCCGGCCGCGAACGGATGGATCGTCTCCACCGGCAGCGCCTGTCCCTGCTTCTGGAACACGCTGGTGAAGGCAGCGGTGATGACCCCGGTCACCGCATCGCCGGCGGCGCCTGCGACGATGAGCCGCGGTCCGCCCTGGCCGATGACGAGGGCGCCGTCCACCGACCGCGAGTCGATCCCGGCCACGGCGTCGGCCTCGTTGCCATACGTCGTGAATGCGAAGACCCCGGGCGCGTTGGTCGCAAAGGCCGATGAGATCTGCTCGACGGCCGGGGCCGGCCCCACCAGGCCCACAGGGATGTCATGCGGCGAAGGGCTCTTGATGGCGGGAGCGATCAGCCCTATCAGCGTCACAAGAGCCAGCAGCCCCGCCACCACCGGCGCCACGTAGGCCTCCACCCTCTGCCGAACGGCCTCTCTGCGTTGCATCTCCCACCTCTAACTTCGGAATTCCTCGCGCGTAGAATTCTACGTCCGGTGAATTCCGGCTGTCAAGCCCGACCCGTGGAGGCAAGCGACTAGGATCGTTTGATGGCACCGGCCCCGCCCCAGGCGCCTGCGCCGGGCACGGCGCCGAAGCCGCCCGAGAAGCGACCCGACCTGCTCGCTCCCATGCGCACGCTGCGCTTCTGGGTGATGCTCGCCATCCTTCTCGTCGCCAACATCGTCATCAGCAACCTCGCTTTCTCAGCCGGCCAGCCTCCGACGGTGACCATCTCGTACAACACGTTCCTCGACCAGGTCGACGCCGGCAACGTGGTGAGCATCACGAGCACAGGCGAGGCCATCACCGGGACGGTCAAGAGCCCGGTGAAGGATTCGAGCGGCACCAGCTCGACCAGGTTCCAGACGCAGCGACCGACCTTCGCCAACGACGACCTCGAGACCGCGCTGCGCCAGCACAGCGTGACGATGAACGCCAAGGATCCAAACCCGCCGGTCCCGCTGTGGGTCACGCTCCTTTCCAGCTTCGGTCCGGCGTTGCTCTTCGTCCTCCTGTTCCTCTACCTCTCTCGTCGCGCCGCTTCCGCCGGCGCCGGCGGAATCCTGGGCAGCTTCGGCCAGAGCCGGGCGAGGCTGTACAACCCGGAGCGGCCCTCGGTCACCTTCGAGGACGTGGCGGGCATCGACGAGGTGAAGGCCGAGCTGCAGGAGGTCGTCGACTTCCTCCGGGAGCCGCAGAAGTACCAGCGGCTCGGGGGAACGATGCCCAAGGGAGTGCTCCTGGTCGGGCCTCCGGGCACCGGCAAGACGCTGCTGGCGCGTGCGGTCGCGGGCGAGGCCAAGGTCCCGTTCTTCAGCATCGCCGCCTCCGAGTTCGTGGAGGCGATCGTCGGCGTCGGCGCCTCGCGCGTCCGCGACCTGTTCGCCAAGGCGCGCGCCGCGGCGCCGGCGATCATCTTCATCGACGAGCTCGACGCCATCGGCCGCAGCCGCGCGGCCGCGGTGAGGATCGGCGGCAACGACGAGCAGGAGCAGACCCTCAACCAGATCTTGACCGAGATGGACGGCTTTGACTCGCGCGAGGGCGTGATCGTGCTCGCCGCCACCAACCGGCCGGACGTGCTCGACCCCGCGCTGCTGCGACCGGGACGGTTCGACCGCAGGGTCACGGTGCAGCCGCCGGACCGCCGAGGCCGCGCGGCGATCCTGCGCATCCACACGCGCAACGTTCCGCTCGCGCCCGACGTCAACCTCGACGACATCGCATCGCAGACCCCGGGACTCGTCGGTGCCGACCTGCGCAACCTCGTCAACGAGGCCGCCCTCGGCGCGGCCCGAAACGGCGGCGCCGCGGTCACCATGGCGGACTTCGCCGAGGCGATCGAGAAGACCCTGCTCGGGAGCGAGCGCAAGCTCATGCTCAGCGAGCTCGACCGCGAGCGGATCGCCTACCACGAGTCGGGCCACGCCCTGCTCGGCCTGCTCGTGCCGGGCGCCGACCCGGTCAAGAAGGTGACCATCGTGCCCCGGGGCCAGGCGCTGGGAGTCACCCTGCAGAGCCCGGTGGACGACCGCTTCAACTACGCGGAGGACTATCTCCGGGCGCGGATGGTGGGCGCGCTGGGCGGCCGGGCGGCGGAGAGGCTGATCTACGGCGTCGTCACGACCGGCGCCGAGAACGACCTCCAGCAGGTGACGCGGATCGCGCATGAGATGGTCGTGCGCTGGGGCATGAGCCCGAAGGTCGGGCCGCTGAACTTTGCCGACGGCGAGGCGGGCATGTTCCAGCAGCGGCCCTACGGCGAGGCGACCGCGAGCCTGATCGACGCCGAGATCCGGCGCATCGCCGAGGAGTGCCAGGAGGAAGCGGAGAAGCTGCTCGCCGAGCACCGGCCCCAGCTCGACGCCCTGGCGCACTCGCTGCTGAAGAACGACTCGCTCGACGAGGCCGAGATCATCGAGGTGACAGGGATCAAGCCAGGAGCGAGAGAACCAGCAGCGCCTGCGCTACGTGGTACGGGACCACGTTGACGATCCGCCCGAAGCGCACCGGTTTGACGAACCGGTTCCACGCCAGGATCGCGTCCGAGTAGAAGAACAGCAGCGCGCCCGCGAGGGCGGTCGGTGACCCGGTGCTTCCCGCTGCCGCGACCATGACTACGAAGACGGCGACGTAGACGAAGACCGGGACCACGAGCGACGGGTGGGTCGCGCGCAGGGCGCGATAGATCGGCGGTAAGAAGACCGCGACCGAGACCAGCGCGATCAGGAGCGCCACGAGCATCCACGTGGCCTGCAGGCCGCGGACGCGAAAGCCGGCGATGTACGCGACGTGCTCGACGAGCGCCGCGACCAGGCCGGCCAGAAACATGTCCCGGGGCAGCATCAGGAACACATCGCTGGCAAGCCCCAGGGCAAGCGCGACGACAAAAAACCAGCGCTGGGTTTCGGCGGCCGGATGGATGGCGATCGCGAGGGCGATCAGCCCGACCATCACGCCAGGCTTGGCGGCGTATTCGAGACGGCGTCGCGAGCGGACGACCGCGACCCAGCAGGCAACCGCGATCGCGATCGTGGCCGCGAGCAGGACCGCGGCGGGCGTGGTCAGGCGGCGGGCTCGAGCTCGAGGATGACGATCCCGGTCGCAAACCGCCTGGTCTCGACCAGCCGCAGCTTGCGGTGGTCGGTCGTGTCCCCGAAGAGGTGGTTGCCCCTGCCGATCACGATCGGGTGGACCATGAGCCGGTAGAGATCGATGAGGTTCTCCCCCATCAGCGCGTTGAACAGCATGCCGCTTCCTGAGAGCAGCAGGTCTTTGCCCGGCTGCTGCTTGAGCTTCCGGATCTCCCCGGGGATATCGCCCTTCACCTGCTTCGAGCCCGACCAGTCGAGCTTGTCGAGCGTCGAGGTGACCACGTATTTTGGCATCGAGTTCATGCGCACTCCAAAATCACCCGTGCCCTCCATCGTCGGCCATGCAGCGGCGAAGCCCTGGTACGTCCGGCGCCCGAGCAGCAGCGCCTCGGTAGCTGCCAGCTCGTCCGCCTTGAACTGCGACGCCTCCTCGTTGAAGTACGGGAACGACCACTCCCCAGGCTCGTCGAAGATGCCGTCGAGTGACACGTATTCCGTCGCCACGAGTCTCATCTGAAACCTCCCACTGAAATTCTCCTGGTCGTAAAGACGATCGGGCGCGTCGTAACTAATCGCCCAGCGCGTGCAGCAGGCTCCGCAGCTGCGCGGTCTGCCAGGCCTGGAACGTCGCGCTCGCAGGCACCATCGTCTCCGTGATCTGAACGACCGGGATTCCTCTTGCGGTGGCCTTTCCGACCAGGCTCTGCACCTCGGGCGTCGAGTTCTGGGAGTTGAAGACGAGCACCTGGATCAGCCTGTTCGCGATCTGATTTTCCACCGTCGCCTTGTCGGCCGCCGTCGGGTCGCCGCCCTCGCTGATCGCATTCAGGTAGCCGGGCGGCGTGACCAGGTCGAGACCGGTGGGCTGGGGGAGGTAGGCGAAGATGCTCTCGGTCGCCCCCACCTTCGCGCCGGCATGCTTCTGCCTGATCGCATCGATCGTGTCGCGATAGTCTTTCAGGCCGACGTCCCGGTACCGGGCCGCACCGCCGGCGGCTCCGAGGTCCGCGCCGATGCGGTCGACCACCCTGGAGACATAGTCCGCGGAATACCAGAAGTGCGGGTTGTCCCCCTCCCTCTTGCCGAGCAGGTCGCCGATCGTGAGCACCTTGCGGCCGGAAACCGGGTTGGCTTCGAGGAGCTTGGTCGCCCACGCGTCGTATCCGGCTCCGTTGACGATCACGTACTGCGCCGACGCGATCGCGCGCGCGTCACTCGGCGTCGGCTCGTAGTCGTGGGGGTCGGTGGCGGGGTTGACGATGATGCTCGTCACCTGCGCCCTGTCCCCCGCCACCTGGGAGGCGATGCTGCCCCAGAAGTTCTCGGCGGCGACGACCTGGAGCTTGCCGGACCCGGAGGCGGCCGGCTGGCCGTTCAACCCGCAGGCGCACAGGAGCAGGGCGGCCATGGTCAGGGCGGTGGCGCGCGGCAGGCGCGAGGCGAGATAGCCGGCGAACGCGAGCGCCGTGATGAAGAAGCTCGCCGGATAAGACAGATAGAAGGAAAGGACGAGGCCGCCCCACACGACGGCGACGGCGATGAGCGCCGACAGCAACAGCCCCAGCCACGGCCGGGCGGAGAGGTTCTGGGCGATCGCCGCGGGCGTGACGACCAGGGCGAAGATCAAAAGCGCGCCCACGGCCTGCACCGATTCCGCCACCGTGACGGCGACAAGGACCAGGAAAAGCGCCGTCAGGGCGCGTACCGGGACGCCGCGCGTGCGCGCGACGTCGGGATCGACGCTGAGGAAAAGGAGGGGGCGGGCGACGATCGCAACCACGGCGCAGGTGGCAAGCGCGGCCGCAGAGGTGACGACCACCTGCTGAGGCTGAAGGCTGAGAATCGAGCCGAACAGCACGCTGACCCCCACCGCGCCGGAGGCGGCGCTCCGCGAGGTGGTGTACAGGCTCAGGAACAGGACCCCGACGCCGAGCACCCAGGCAAAGACGGTGCCGATCGCCACGTCGCGGCCGCGGCCCCGTCCGCCGAGCGTCCCGATCGCCAGGGCGACGGCGACGCAGCTCGCAAAGGCGCCGGCAAGCAGGTTGAATCCGGCGAGCACGCCGCCCAGGCTGCCCGTGAAAGCGGTGTGCCCGAGGGCGTCGGCGGTGAAAACCTGGTTGCGCAGGACGACGAAGTAGCCGACCAGGCCCGCCGCCATGGCGATGCACCCTCCCGCGATGAAAGCGTTGCGCATGAACTCGAGGCCGAGCATGTCGGTCAGGCCCATGCCCGGACCGCCTTGAGACCGCGGACCGCGAGGTAGGCGCCGAAGGCCAGGGTCGTGATGAAAAACCCGACCGGGAAGTCGCTGAAGTAGGCGAGCGCCAGGCCGAGCCACGTGAACACGAGCGCCAGCGCGACGCTGAGTCCGAGGCCCAGCAGGGGCCTCGGCGTCAGCTGCAGGGCGGCGGCGCCCGGGGCCACGAGGAGGGCGAAGATCAGCAGCGTGCCGACGATCTGCACCGTGATCGCGACGGACAGGGCCATGACGACGAGGAAGCCGACCGACAGCAGGCGCACCGGGACGCCTCTCGCCTCGGCGACGTCGGGATCGACCGAGGCGAACACGAGTGGCCGGCCCACCCACGCGAGCACGATCAGGGCCGCGACGGCGACGGCGAGAGTCACCAGGACATCGCGGTCCGCGATGCCGAGGATCGACCCGAACAGGAACGCGTACATGGCCTGTGCGCTGCCGGCGTAGAGGCGAAAGAACAGGAGACCGAGACCCAGCGAGAAGGCGAGGATCGAGCCCACCGCGGCCGACTCGGCGCGGTGACCCGGCTCCAGGCCGCGGCCGATCCAGCCGATGCCCAGCGCGGCCGCGACACAGAACGCGATCAGCCCGAGCACGGGCGACACGTGGGCGAGCACTGCCGCCGCGGCGCCCGGGAATCCGACCTGGGAAAGCATGTGCGCGGCAAAGGTCTGGCCGCGCAGGACGACGAAGTAGCCCGCCGCGCCGGCGAGCAGGGCGACCAGCGTCCCCGCCAGGTAGGCGTTCTGCATGAAATGGAACTGCAGCAGCCCGCCGAACATCAGTGACCGTCCGCGTGGTGGCTGACCGGCTCGTACTGGCCGACGACGACCAGGCGGCCATCGCTCGCGCGCAGCACCTCGACCGGCGCGCCGTACAGCCTGGTCAGGGTGTCGGTCGTGATGACCTCATCCGGCAGGCCGCACGGGACGTGGCCGCCCGCGACGTAGACCACGCGGTCGATGAAGGGCAGGATCGGGTTGACGTCGTGCGCGACCAGCAGCACCGTCACGCCCTGGCTCTTGCAGATGCCGCGGATGAGCTCCGAGATGGCCTGTTGGTTGTTGAGGTCGAGGCTGTCCAGGGGCTCGTCGAGCATGAGCATGCGGGCCCCGCTGACCAGGGCCTGGGCGAGGAGGACGCGCTGCTGCTCGCCCCCGGACAGCTCGCCGATCGCGCGGTCCTGGTAGGGCGTCGCGCCGACGAGCTCGATGATCTCGGCGACGCGCCGCTGCTTGGCCGCCGACGGAAGCGACAGTCCCCACCTGGCGCCGTCGAGGCCGAGCCGGACCAGGTCGACGGCGCGGATCCTCAGGTCGGGGTCGAACCGGCGGCGCTGCGGCAGGTAGCCGACGTCGGCGTTGCCTCGACCCACCGGGTGGCCGAAGACCGAGACTGCGCCGTGGCTGAGCGGGACCAGGCCCAGCAGGGCTTTGAGGAGCGTCGACTTGCCCGCGCCGTTGGGGCCGAGGACGGCGACGAACTCGCCCTGCTCGACCTCGAGGTCGACGCCGCTCCAGACCACGCGACCCCCAAGTCGCACCGCGGCGCGTTCGAACCGAAGGGCGGCGGACATGCGCAAGAGTATTGCACAAACGACTTGCGCAACTTGAATGCGCTAAGCTGGGAGGCCGATGCCCAGGCCCAGTCCGGTCACCGACGAGGTCCGCCGCCTGTTCGAGACCCAGGAGCGCCACGCGTGGTCGATCGACGAGCTGCTGACGTCGGTCAGATCGTCGCTCGGCGCCGCCGACTACTCGTCGGTGTTCCGCGCCGTCAGCCTCTTCGAGCGCGAGGGGGTGCTCGACCGCATCGACCTGGGCGATGGTCGGGCGCGGTTCGAGGTCCGCGACGACCACCACGAGCACATCCGCTGCGAGCGCTGTGGCCGCGTCGAGGAGGTGCCTGTCTGCGTGCTCGACGACGCGTCGGCGCAGGTGCACAACCTCACCGGGTTCAAGGTGACGAGCCACCGCGTGGTCTTCGGCGGGCTGTGCCGGGAGTGCGGCGCCTGACCGCGCTTCAGCAGTGATGGGCTACTGCAGCGGGTAGGGGCTCTGCCACCAGTAGGGCTGGTCGTCGACCTCGATGGAGACGACCCACTTCACCCACCAGAAGCCGCGGCGGTCGGGCGCGACCAGGCGAGCCGGGTAGCCATGGCCGGCGTCCAGCTGCCGGCCGCCAAAGCGCGTCGCCAGAAGGAGCCGCCCCGCTTCTTCGAGGGGGAAGCGGCGGTCGTAGCCGGTGCGCGAGATAACGCGGATGCTGCTGCCCTTGCTTCCCTTGAGCAGGCGGTCGAGGCGCACGCCGCTCCAGTCCTGGGTGGAGTAGAAGCCGCCGGTGCAGTCGAGCGTCGCGGTGAGGCTGTCGTCGAACGAGAGGAGGTCGGCGTGAGTCAGCTCCTCGCCCGCCAAGGCGAGCCTCCAGGTGGAGACGTCGATGCCCGGGATGGCATCGAACATCCATGAGCTGACCGGCATGGCCTCCGGCTGGAACGACCCGGCTTCGTAGGAGCCGGTGAACCGGCGATCGCGTCCCGGCAGGCCGGCCGCGCGCACCACGAGCTCGGTCGAGCCGTAGGCGGCGACGGCGCCCGCAAGCACGGCCGCGCCCCTCAGGAAGGTGCGCCGTGAGAGGTCTGTTGGCCTGAGTCGGACCTTGCGCGAGACGACGTGCCAGACGGCGAGCGGCACGGCGATGAGCGCGGCCCCCACGTGGACCTCCATCGCCGTCAGCGGCCCGCTCCAGAGCCACACCCCCGTCGAATGCGCGAGGCCGGCGGCGAGCGACACGATCACCAGCGCGCTGAAGAGCATCGAGAGCCGGCGCCCCGGCCTGGGCCGGGCAAGCCCGCGGCGGGCGATCACCGACTTCCAGGGGAGCAGGAGAAGGATGGCTACGCCGCTGGAAGCGTGCAGGACGAGCGACCACCGGGCAGGCATCGTGCCGTAGGCGAAGGCGAGCCACCCGGTCAGGAACGCGGTGGCGAGGAGGACGAGGAGCGCCAGGTTGGTCCGGGCGCCGAGCCTCATCTTCCCTTCGGCTTCATCCGTCCCACCGCAGCCAGCATGGCGTCGCGAAAGCGGTCCTGGTCGGCCGCGGGAAGTCGGCGAAACGCATCCGGCGGATCGAACAGCCGGTGGACCAGGTCCTGCCTGACCTGCCGGCCCTTCGCCGTCACCGCCAGGGTGTTGATGCGCCGGTCGGAGGAGTGCGGCCGGCGAACGACGAGTCCCCCCTCCTCCAGGCGGTCCGTCGGGTCCACCACCGTCGAAGGGTTGCAGTGGAGGCGGGCCGCGAGCTCCTTCTGCGAGATCGCGTGGTCGGGGTCGAGCTGGACCAGGGCCCAGGCGGAGACCGGCGAGAGCCCTGCGTCGGCCGAGGCCTCGTTGATGCGGTCCTCCCAGCCGGCGAACGACTCGATCACCAGGGCCCAGAGCTCCTGGGCGGACGACCGGTAGCGGAGGCCGGGAACGAACTCCTCGTGCATGGCGGGAGTTTACGCCGCCCCAGGGCAACCGGTTAGTGGTGAAATAAATGGAAGCTCCAATCAGTTTCGACATCGACGATGGCTGGGATAACCGATACCACCACAGCAGCCAAGGAGGCAATTCACATGGGAACCTGGAAGTTCGATCCGTTTCATACCCAGGTCGAGTTCTCGGCCAAGCACCTGGGCATGATGACCGTGCGGGGCCATTTCAACGAGGTCGTCGCGACCGGCGAGATCCATCCCGACGACCCGGGCCGCTCCAAGCTCGAGGCGACGATCAACACCGCGAGCATCCGCACGCACAACGAGCAGCGGGACAAGGACCTGCGCTCATCCAACTTCCTCGAGATCGACAAGCACCCGACGATGACGTTCAAGAGCACGAAGATCGAGCACGTCGGCGGCGACCGCTACCGGGTCAGCGGCGACCTCACGATCAAGGCCACCACGAAGCCGGTGACGCTGGACGTCGTGAAGTACGGCGAGTTCAACGACCCGATGATGGGTCACCGGATCGGCTACGCGGCCGAGACGAAGATCAACCGCAAGGACTTCGGCATGAACTTCGACGCGATGCTCGACGGCAAGTTCGTCGTCAGCAACGACGTCAGCATCAACATCGAGGGCGAGATCGTCGAGGACACCTCGGCCGACGCGAAGGTCGAGACGAAGGAAGGGGCGGGGGCGACCAAGAAGTAGTCACAGCGCGGGGTCTCGTGGCGCCGGAAGGCACGACAATAGACCGGTCCTGAGAGACCCCGCCCACCTGATCGCCGCATCGGAAGAGCACATCACGCCGCTGGCCGTCGTCGACGAAGACGTGCGGGAGCGAAACGTGCGGCGCATGCAGGAGTCCGCCAACAGCCACGGCCTGCGCTTGCGGCCGCACGCGAAGACGCACAAGAGCGCCTTCGTCGCCCTGCGGCAGATGGCGCACGGCGCCGTCGGCGTGACCGCCGCGACGTTGCAGGAGGCCGAGGTCTTCGCCGGCGCGGGTGTCGGCGACCTGCTGATCGCGCACCCGCCGGTCGGCGAGCCAAAGCTCCGCCGTCTGCGCGCGCTCGCCGCCGACGTCGACCGCCTCGCGGTGGCGATCGACACCGTCGAGCTGGCGGAGTACCTTCCGGCCGGCGTCGAGATCCTGTGGGAGGTCGACACCGGACTCCACCGGCTCGGCACCGCGGTCGGCGAGCCCACCCTCGAGGCGGTGAAGCGCCTGGTCGCGAACGCCGGCGCCGATCGGTTCCGGGGGCTCATGACCCACGGCGGCCACGCGTACCGGGCGACGAATGACGCCGAGGTCGTCGCGGCGGCCGAGGACGAATCGCACGGCCTGGTCGAGACGGCGTCGCTGCTCCGCGGGGCGGGAATCGCAGTCCGCGAGCTGTCCATCGGTTCGACGCCGACCGCGCACCATGTCGAGGTCGCGCGGGGTGTCACCGAGATGCGTCCTGGGACGTACGTGTACGGCGACGCCAACCAGGTCCAGCTCGGCAGCCAGGCGCTCGAGGACTGCGCCCTGGCGGTGATCGCGACGGTGGTCTCGACGCCGGAGCGTGCGCGGGCGGTGATCGACGCCGGGTCGAAGGCGCTCCCCTCGGACCTGCGGGTCGCGGGCCTGAACGGGTACGGAATCGTGCTCGGCCACCCGGGGCTCAAGCTCGACCGGCTGAGCGAGGAGCACGGCGTGCTCATCTCCGACGGGCCGATCGGCCTGCGCGTGGGCGACCGCGTGGCCATCATCCCCGCCCACGCGTGCACGACGGTGAACCTGCACCCGGCGCTCCTGGTGGTCGCCGACTCGGAATCGCGGTGGGAGCCGGTTGACGCTAGGGGTTGGCGCTGACGACCCGCTCGTGGATCCAGCGGATGGAGAGCAGGAAGCAGAGCCAGGCGCCGGCGATGAGGATTCCGCCGAGAACGTCGCTCGGCCAGTGCGCGCCGGTGTACACGCGCGCGATCGCGTTGGCGGCGATGACGAGGACGACCAGCGCCCACCCCAAGACGTGCGCCCATCGCGGCAGGAAGCGGTGGCCTAAGCACAGCATCAGCACCACGGTGACGGTGACGATGAACATGGAGTGGCCGCTCGGGTAGCTCGACGCGCCCGGGTGCTCGGTGACCCGCAGCACCTGCGCGGTCGTCGGCCGCTTGCGCACCACGAGGTGGCTGACCGCCTCGTAGAAGCCCCCGGTCAGCGTCGCGGCGGCGGCGAAGATCCAGGCGCGGCGGTTGACCAGAAGGATGGCGACGAAGATCCCGACCTCGATGAAAAAGCCTTTGGCGTCGCCGATCCAGCTGAAGAATGGGATGGCAAGCGTCAGAGGTCCCCAGTCGGTGGCCTGGACGTCGCGCGCGACCGCTATGTCCTCCGCGTTCACCTGGTGCCCCGCGACGTAGACGGTCAGCGCCGTGGCCGCGGCGGCCATGGCCACGGCCGCGGCCAGGAGGGGGCGATTCACCGGCCGGGCGTTACTGGATCGAGATGGCCGGTGGCGAGCGTTACGGTCGCGGCGAGGACGCGCGCGGAGTCGCGCCTGGCGACTTCATCCTGGCCCACCGCAATCACGTCATCGCGCGGATGATCAGCCTGGCGCAGCAGCGGCGATTCCGCGGCCGAGACGCCGCCTATGCGCACTGGAGCCACTGCGCCATCGCCGCGCCCGGCGACACGGTGATCGAGGCAGAGGCTACGGGCATTGTGCGCAGCCCGATCACCAAGTACCGCGCGGACGAGTACCGCGTCGTGCGCCTCGACGGCCGGCTCGACGCCAAGGCGCGGGAGCGGGTGGTGGCGTACGCCGAGCGGCAGATCGGCCAGGCATTCGGATTCCTCGACATGCTCGGCGACCTGGTCTCTCTGCTCCTCGGTCGCCCGGTGCGGCTTGTCAGGCGGAACCACGAGATCTGCTCCAGCCTCGTCGTGCGCGCGCTTCAAGAGGGCGGCTTGCTGCGGGAGCTCGACCCGGCGCTCACGCTGCCCGCCGACCTTGCGAAGCGCTTCGACGTCGCGTGATCCACTTCCAGCTCGGGCTGGGAAGCCAGCGCTCGGGCAGCCAGACGACGAACGCGGACCAACCCAGACCGAGGAGAAACCCGCCGGCCACGTCGCTGGGCCAGTGAGCGCCCGCTCATACGCGGGCGCAGCACGCGAGGAGGATCACGACCGCGGCGCCGGTCCAGAGCAGCCACCTCCGTCGCGGCCGCACATGGGGCGCGAGCGAGAACGCGAGCATGAAGCTCAGCCACGTGAAGAAGACCGCGTGGCCGCTCGGGTAGCTGTAGCCGGGGGCGGGCGTGAGGATGTGGACGAGGTCGGCATTCGGGCGCTGGCGCGCCATTACCAGCTTCATGAGGTTGTCGAGCAGGCTGGAGATGCTGCCGATCGCCATCAGGTAGCCGGCGCGCCGCTCGAACACGAACAACGCGACGATCGCGATCACGCCGAAGGCAACCTGCACGTAGCCGGCGGTGCCGTTGATGAGGTCGAAGACGTATGTCACCGGCCCCCACGGGAATGACTGGATGAACACCGCGACGGGGACGTCGAACGGAAGCAGGGGCCGGGTCGCGACGAGGTACGTGTCGAGCGCGAAGACGATGGCGACCGCGACGACCACCGGCCAGAGCCATGCGCGCGCGCTGGCGCGTGGGTCTCCGGCGAGGACTTCGCCGGCCGCCTTGTCGACAGGTTTCGCGCTCATCTTGGCAACAGCACCTTGAGCGCGCTCAGCTCGGCGGACACGGTCGCCGGCGTGCGGCCGACCTGGAAGTTGTCCGCGTAGACGCGGACGCGAGGCGTGGTCTTGACCTCGAGCCGCCTGAACCTGAACACCTGGCCGCCGCCGTCGTCGGCGTGCTGCATGAGGACCGCGGACTTGATCGCGCGGCCGACGATGTCCGTGCGGGTGCGGCCCGCGTGGACGGAGAACTCTAGGTAGGTGTCGATGGGACTGCCCTCGGAGATGGGCAGCTGGCTGCCGATCGAGCCCGTGTTGCTGAAGACGAGAGACATCGCGGATCCGCTGCCGGTGATGTCGCCGCTGAGCTCGTAGCGAAAGCGCCTGGCGGCGATGACTGCCTTGAGCTTGGCGGCGAGCTTGCCGAACTCCATGTCCTTGGCCGAGTCGCCGAGGGCGATGGTCTGGCCGAACAGGCCGACGGCGCAGGCCTCCACGAAGATGTGGTCGTTGACGCGTCCCAGAGTGATCGCGCGCTGGCGGCCCTTCCTCGCCACGTTGATCGCGTCGTCGATCTTCGTCGGCAGGCTGAGCGCCCTGGCGAGGTTGTTGAACGTACCCAGCGGGACGATGCCAACCGGATGCTTCGTGTCGGCGAGCTTGCGGACGATGAACTCCACCGTGCCGTCGCCGCCCGCGACCACTATGCGGGCGCGCGGCGAGACGAGCTTCTCGAGGTCCGCGTTCGGATCGAAATCGACGATGAGGTAGTCGGCAAAGGCTGAGCGGAGCTTCTTTTCGACCTCGTCGCTCATGCTGCCGGCGCCGCGGCTGATGACGAGGAGGCGACTCGTCCTCACCGCCGGCTTCCGAGGAGGCGAATCCACCGCGCGCACGCGAACGAGTGCAGGCCGAGGGCGACGAACCCGAGGGCGACCGCGGCGAGGAGGAATCGGCCGAGAGGTGCGGACAGCAATGTGACGAACGCTCCCCCGAAGCCGTGGACCTCGGATGCGTTGCGGTCCCACCCGCCCTGGAGCACGAACCAACCGACCAGGGTGAAGGTGATGCCTCGCGAGATCATCCCGAGGCGGCCGAGGGTGTCAACGATCTTCTTCTCAGCCCTGCTCATCCGCTGGCGCTTGAGGTCCCTCTTGAAGATGGCGCGGTAGGCGTCGACGAACTGGCCGAGCCCGACCCCGATGGCGACGATGCCGATGCCGATCGCGACGAGGTGCCCCCCCGGAAACGTGAGGATCCTGGCGATCGCGTCTTGGGTGCCGTCGTGGGCGCCGCTCGCTGCGCTCCCGGCGATGATGTGGAGCGCGAAAACGACGATCGAGAGGTAGGCGATGCCGCTCCACACGAAACCCAGCCGCTCGGCGATGCCCACGGCGTCGTGGCCGCGATGGAGCGGATCGAAGATCGCTCTCACGAAGCCCCAGATGGAGTAGGCGCCGAGGCCGATGACGACCGCGAAGAGCATCACGTTGCCCGCCGGGCCGCCGGTGAGGATTCTCAGGCTGCCGGACTGGTCGGTGGCGGTGCCACCCAGGCCCAGCGCCAGGCCGAGCGCGAAGGTGCCCATGGCGGCGTAGAGGACGCCGCGGATGACGTAGCCGGCGCGCTCGAGGAGCTCGAGCGCGGGGTTGGCGGCGGTCTTCCTGGTCGTCGCTCTGGCTCGGCGCGCGACCTTGTGGGCGGTGGCCATATGACGTTAGGTCAACGTTCAGGCCCCGGCTGACACGCGGGACACCAGTAGGTGAGCCGCGCGTGCTCGCCCTGCGCTTTGACCTTGATCCGAGATCCGCAGCGCGGGCAGGGCCGGCCTCCGCGGCCATGGACGGCGCCTCGGCCGTAGCCGGGAAAGCCACTTCGTCTCGTGGGTTCCGTGGTGGGTTTCAGGTTCGACCGCATGGCGCCTCGCGCGGCCTCGAACAGGGCTTCCAGGTCTTGATCCTTGATTTCGCCGGTCGGCGTCCAGGGGTTGATGCGGCGCTGCCACAGCGCCTCGCAGCGATAGACGTTGCCGATGCCCGCGGTGATGCGCTGGTCGAGGAGGAGCTCGCCGATTGGTTTGCGGCCCGCCTTCCCGGCCCTTTCCATCACCTCCGCGATCGACCAGGTGTCGCTCAGGATGTCGGGGCCGAGGTGGCCGACCTTGGTCTGCTCGTCCCGCACCAGGTCGATCACCGGCGCGGCGAAACACACGGCGACGACGTCCTCGGTCTCGAGCAGAGCCTTCGCCTGCCAGGCGGGACGGCGCCACCGCTCGCCGCGCCTGTAAAGGTGCCATGCGCCCTGCATGCGCATGTGGGAGTGGATGGCGAGGCCGTTGTCGAAACGAATCAGGAGGTGCTTGCCGACCGGCTGGACGTCGGTGATGGTCGTCCCGGCCAGGCGCTTGAGACGATCAGGCCTGGCGGCGGTCACTCGCTTGCCCTGGAGCCCCTGGCGGAGCTGCGCCGCGAGTCGCCATATCGTGTCGCCCTCGGGCATCAGCCCGTTGCGTTACAAACCGAGCACGAAGACGGGCGTGGCGGCCGCGATTCCGGCGAGGAGCTGCAGGGCGAGGATCGGGATCGCCTGCCTTGGCTCTAGAGCGCTAGGGCGCCGGAGCGTGGACAAGCTCTTCCTCCGAGATGTCGGTGCTGATGTCGGCCACGGCGGCCTTGACGATCTCGTCGAAGGATTTCCCGCGGTCGCGTTCGAGCACCTTCATCCGCTTGTCGAACTGGGTGCTGGCGAAGTCGATGTACGTCTGCATGCGCTGGCCGAAGGGCCCGTGCTCGTCGTCGTAGTGCTCCCAGAACTCGCTGACCACTCCGAGCGCAGGTCCGAGGAGCTCGTTCATGCGCTGGTTCATGACCTCCCAGCCTGTTGGGGACGCGTTGATGAGGCGGTTGAGGAGAAAGACGCCGTAGCGGATGTGCCGGCTCTCGTCGCGGGAGATGTACCTGACGCCTTCGAGCAATCCGGGGAGCTTGTGGTTGGCCTCGAGAGACTGGCGGAATCCGTGGTAGCCGGTCTCGGCGAGCACGCCTTCGATGATCATGTTGTAGGTGACCGAGGCCCGGATCTGCGCCTCGGTCGACTTGTCGGCCTTGAGGGCGCTGAGCGCTTGCGGCATCTCGACGAGGAAAAGGGTGCGGTAGCTCGGCGTGAGATAGCTTTCGAGGTCGCCGGTCGCGAGCGCGATCTGATCGAGCCAGCGGCGGAAGAACTCGACGTGCTTGGCCTCCTCCCATAGAAAGGACGTGAGGTAGATCTCCTCCTCGAGGCGGCCTTCGTCGGCGACGGCCATGATCAGGGGCAGGAGGTCGCTGGTGACGCCCTCCTCGCCGGCCTGGAAGAGGGTCAGGGTGCGGAGGAGGAAGTCGCGCTCGGTGTCATCGAAGCTTTCCCAGTCCGCCCTGTCGTGGGTGAAGTCGATGGCCTGCGGATCCCAGGTGCCGAGCCTTTTGGCCTTCTGGAAGAGGCGCATCGGGACCGATTCCCAGTCCAGGCCGCGACCCGAGATGGTGGCGTAGCGGTCGCGCGCGAAGCCGGCGGACACGATGGGGCCAGTCTAGCCCGCGATCAAATCCGGAGCACAATTCGGGCGTGAATCTCGGGGTGCTCGGAGTGGCGCTCGTGACCGGCGTGGTTCTGTTCACGCTCGGAGCGGTCGCGCGGCGGCACAAGCGCTTCGGTAACCGCCTTCGGTTCACCGGCATGGGTCTCGGCTGTCTTCTCGTGCTCGGGACGATCGTCGGATTCGGGCTCGCCGCCGCCGGCGGTTCGACCGCGTGCGTGGGGCGCTGCTGATGTCGCTGCCCGAGCTACCGATTCGCTGACGCCATCCAGCTTCAGCGACCGCGATAGGCAGGTTTGCGCTTGCCGATGAAGCCGGCGTGGAACTCGCGGAAGTCCTCGGCGGTCATCAGCAATGTCTGCGTGAAGGCCTCCATCTCAACCGCGGTGGAGTAGTCGGTTGACGCCCCGCGGTTGACCATCTCCTTGGTCATCGCGAGGCCCCACGGGGCAAGCTCCTTCAAGCGAGTCACGTAGTCGCTCACGGCGACGTCCAGCTGATCGTCGGCCACGACCCTGGAGGCGAGACCCCAGGCCTCGGCTTGATGACTGCCGATCTTTCCCCCGAGCAGGAGCGCCTCCGTTGCCCGGCCCAGGCCGACGATTCGCGGGAGCAACCAGCAGATGCCCATGTCACCACCCGAGAGGCCGACGCTGGTGAAGAGAAAGCGGAAGCTGGCGGACTCCGCCAGGATGCGAATGTCGGCGGCGGCGGCGAGGACGGCGCCGGCCCCCGCGGCCACTCCGTTGACCGCGGCGATCACAGGCTGAGGCATCTCGCGAAGATTGCGCACGCATTCGCCGGTCATGCGCGCGAACTCGTACACGTCGCGTGTCGCTCTTTTCAGGAGCTGGGCAATGATCTCGTCGACATCCCCTCCAGAGCAGAATCCGCGGCCCTGGCCCCGGATCACGAGCACCCGGACCTCTTCGGCACGAGCTCGAAGCTCGCGTGTGAGGTCGCGGATATCGGCGTAGATGTCGAAGGTCAGAGAGTTGAGCCGCTCGGGCCTCGAAAAGGTGAGCGTCGCGACACCGTCGGTCTCGTCATAGTCGAAATGCCGCCACCGATTCATCGCTGCCGTACCGCGACCGCCTCGACCTCGACCATCGCGGCCGGGTCGAACAGGGAGCTCACCTCGACCAGCGTCGACGCCGGGTAGTGGCGGCCGAACACCTCGCGATGTGCCGTCCCGATCGCACCCAGGTTCTGGCGGTAGAGGTTCAGGTCGGTGACGTAGTACGTGAGCTTCACGGTGTCCTGGGGCTCGAAGCCGGCCGCGCGCAAGGCGACCGCGACGTTCCGAATGGCGCGGGCGTACTGAGCCACGAGCTCGCCCGGCTCGACGATCTTGCCGCTTGCGTCGGATCCGACCTGACCGCCCAGCCACACCGTGTCGCCGGCGACGGTCGCATGCGAGAAGCCGCGCGCCGGCCCCAGGTCTCCGGGGTTGACATTGCGGGGCCGACCGGTCGACTGCATGAAGGTAGTATCAGGCCGAGGAACAGGGAGGGCATTTGACGCAGATCACACGATCGGCGCATGTCGATACCTTCACCCGGGACAACCTCCCTCCACCGGAGACGTGGCCGGAGTTTCTGTTCACCCTCCCCGAGCTCCGATACCCCGCCTCGCTCAACTGCGCGGGCGAGCTGCTGGACCGCCACGTCCAGTCCGGAGCCGGCGCCAGGCGCTGCATCGTGAGCGACACCGAGGAATGGTCCTACGCGGACCTTCTGGCCAGGTCGAACCAGATCGCGGGCGCGCTCGTGCACGAGATGGGCCTGGTGCCTGGCAATCGAGTGCTGCTCCGTGGCCCGAACAACCCATGGCTTGTCGCGAGCTGGTTCGGCGTCATCAAGGCGGGCGGAGTCGCGGTGACCACGATGCCGCTGCTTCGGTCGGGTGAGCTGGAGACGATCGTGGACATCGCCGACGTGACGATGGCGATCTGCGACCACCGATTCCTCAAAGACCTGGACGCCGCCGCACCAGACGGCTTCCAGATCTTCACCTACGGGGGGGACGACCCGGACGACCTCACCAAAGTTGCAGCCACCAAACAGCCCAGATTCAAGAACGTCGCGACTGCCGCCGACGACGTGTGCATGCTCGCCTTTACCTCGGGCACGACGGGAAAACCGAAGGCGACTATGCACTTCCATCGCGACGTCCTCGCGATCGCGGACACGTTCTCTCGCCATGTGCTGAGGCCGACACCGGATGACCTCTTCGCCGCGAGCCCACCGCTGGCCTTCACGTTCGGGCTCGGTCAGAGCGTCGTCTTTCCGCTGAGGGCCGGCGCGGCGGTGTATCTGCTCGAGCAACCCTCGCCGGCGCGCCTGCTCGAGGCGGTTGAACGCCGGGGCGTCACCGTGCTCGCCACCGCACCGACCGCCTACCGGGCGATGCTGCCCGACCTGGCGTCAGCCAACCTCAGCTCGCTGCGCGCATGCGTGTCCGCGGGCGAGACCCTGCCCCAGGCGACCTGGGAGGCGGTCCACGACGCATGCGGCGTGCGGGTCATCGATGGCATCGGCTCCACCGAGATGCTGCACATCTTCATCTCGGCCGCCGGCGACGATGTCCGGCCCGGGAGCACCGGCCGAGCGGTCCCGGGCTATGTGGCGGAGGTCCAGGATCCGGACGGGAGGGCGGTCCCCGATGGTGAGCTGGGACGGCTCGCGGTGAAAGGGCCGACGGGCTGCCGGTACCTGAGGGGCGACCGGCAGGCCACATACGTCCAGGACGGCTGGAACGTCACCGGCGACGTGTACGTGCGCGACGGCGACGGCTACTTTCGCTACCAGGCGCGCGCCGACGACATGATCATCTCCGCGGGCTACAACATCGCCGGCCCGGAGGTCGAGGAAGCTCTGCTCCGGCACCCGGCGGTGGCCGAGGCCGCCGTGGTCGGCGTGCCGGACGCGGAGCGGGGCATGATCGTCAAGGCGGTCGTCGTCGTCCGGAACGGTGCGGAGCTCGGCCCCGAGCCGGCCAGGACGTTGCAGGACTTCGTCAAGAGCCAGATCGCTCCGTACAAGTACCCTCGCGCGGTCGAGTTCGTCGATGAGCTGCCGCGAACGGCGACCGGCAAGCTGCAGCGCTTTCGGCTGCGCGAAGGGAGCTGAGGGCCTCGGCGCCGGCGCTCCGGATCGCGATCATCGGCGGGGGGCCGGCGGGTCTTTACCTGGCAACCCTGGCGAAGCTGTTGAACCCACGCCACGAAATCGAGGTCTGGGAGCGAAACGCCGCCGACGACACGTTTGGGTTCGGCGTCGTCTTTTCGGACGAGACGCTTGGCGGCATCGAGAACGCTGACGCGGCCTTCTACGAGCGATTGGCGAAGGACTTTGCGATCTGGGACGACATCGATGTGCATTTCCACGGCCAGGTCCTGACCTCGGGTGGGCACGGGTTCGCCGCCATCAGCCGGCAGCGTCTCCTCGCGATCCTGCGCGAGAGGTGCCAGGAATTCGATGTCGCGATCCACTACGGGACTCCAGCGCCTGGCCTCGGACCGCTTCAGGAGTCATACGACGTGGTCGTCGGCGCCGACGGCGTCAACAGCCTCACCCGCAACGCGCGCCCCGAAGTTTTCCAGCCGCGGCTCGACGCACGGCACGCGCGCTACATGTGGTTGGGCACGCCGCTGGTCTTCGACGCGTTCAAGTTTTTCATCGCCGAGACCGACATTGGAACAGTGCAGGCTCATGCCTATCCGTACAGCGATTCGATGAGCACGTTCATCGTCGAGCTGGAGGAAGGGAGCTGGACGCGAAGTGGCCAGGTCGACTCCGCCGACCGCTCATGGCGACCGGGTCAGAGCGACGAGCGGGGAATCGCCTTTTGCGCCGAGGTGTTCGCGGAGGCGCTGCGCGGAGAGCCGTTGCTCGCCAACAACAGCCGCTGGATCCGGTTCGCCACACTGCGCGCGCGATCGTGGCGGGACGGCAACCTGATCCTGATCGGGGATGCCGCGCACACCGCCCATTTCTCGATCGGTTCAGGGACCAAGTTGGCGATGGAGGACGCGCTCGCGCTGGCCGCGTGCCTGCACGAAAACGAGAGCGTCGACGAAGCCCTCTCCGCGTACGAGGCCGAACGCAGGCCGGTGGTCGAGAGCGCGCAGCGTGCGGCACAGGCGAGCCTCGAATGGTTCGAGAACATCTCGCAGTACACGCATCAGGAGCCACTCCAGTTCGCCTTCAACCTGCTCACCCGAAGCCGCCGCGTGACGTACTGGAACCTCAAGGCGCGCGATCCGGAGTTCGTGGCCGAGGTCGACCGGTGGTTCAGCAACGGGCGCAATCCCGCGCCGCCGATGTTCACGCCGTTTCGTCTTCGCGAGCTCGAGCTGGCCAATCGGGTGATCGTGTCGCCGATGGACATGTACGCCGCGGAAGACGGATTGATCGGGGACTTCCACCTCGTGCACCTGGGGAGCAAGGCTCTGGGAGGGGCGGCCCTGGTGATGACCGAGATGGTGTGCGTGTCGCGCGAAGGACGAATCACGCCCGGTTGCGCGGGGATGTACAGGCCGGAGCACGAAGCCGCGTTCACGCGGCTGGCCGCGTTCGTCCACGAGCACACCATGGCGAAGATCGGCATCCAGCTCGGCCATTCCGGGCGCAAGGGTTCGACCAAGCTCATGTGGGAAGGGATGGACGAGCCGCTGGAATCCGGCAACTGGGACCTGATCGCGCCATCCGCTCTCCCCTATCTGCCGGTCAGCCAGGTGCCGCGAGAGATGACCCGCGGCGACATGGACAGCGTCCTCGAGCAGTTTGTCGCCGCGGCGCGGATGGCGGCGCGCTGCGGTTTTGACCTCCTGGAGCTGCACTGCGCCCACGGCTACCTGATGGGCGGCTTCATCTCGCCGCTGACCAATGTGCGTCGCGACCGTTACGGCGGCAGCCTGGAGAACAGGCTCCGGTTCCCGCTCGAGGTTTTCGATGCGATCCGAGCCGAGTGGCCCGCGGCCAAACCGATGACGGTGCGGGTGTCCGCGGTGGACTGGCATGAAGGCGGACTGAGCGCCGAGGATTCGGTCGAGGTCGCCAGGGCGTTTGCCGCCCACGGAGTGGACGCCATCGACGTGTCCACCGGCCAGACCGTCGCGTCCGAACAACCCACGTTTGGGCGGAGCTACCAGACCCCTTTCGCGGACCGGATCCGCAACGTCGCCGGAGTGCCCACCATCGCGGTCGGCGCGATCAGCGGCTACGACGACGTGAACAGCATCATCCTGGCC
>VBJE01000130.1 GCA_005879675.1 Chloroflexota bacterium | reverse complement strand
GGAACCTACAAAGGCCGCCCCTACGTCTGGAGCTGGTACTTCTCAGGGTGATGCGCCGGAACCAAATGCAACCCTCAGCCGTATTCAGATGAGATGGGGCAGCACAACGGCCCACCTATAATCCCGAGAGAAGTGGGGGCAGCCGAAGCCGTAGGAAGGGTCGCCGATTCCTTCATGACGAACGTTAGTCGCGCCATCGTCAACAAGGACGAAGAGATCAAGCTCTGTCTCGTCACCCTCCTCTGCGAGGGGCACCTCCTGATCGAGGACGTCCCCGGCGTCGGCAAGACGATGCTGGCCAAGTCCCTCGCCCGGTCTCTCGACTGCACCTTCCGCCGCATCCAGTTCACGCCCGACCTGCTCCCCTCGGACGTGACCGGCGTGCGCGCCTTCAACCAGAAGGTCAACGAGTTCGAGTTCCGGCCCGGACCTGTGTTTGCGCAGATCCTGCTCGCCGACGAGATCAACCGCGCGAGCCCCAAGACCCAGGCGGCTTTGCTCGAGGCCATGGAGGAGCGCCAGGTCACGATCGACGGCGAGACGCACATCCTCCCCAAGCCGTTCATGGTCATGGCCACCCAGAACCCCGTTGAGTACTCGGGCACGTTCCCGTTGCCCGAGGCCCAGCTCGACCGTTTCCTCATGAAGGTGAGGCTTGGCTACCTGACTGAGAAAGAGGAGGCCAACCTCCTGAGCCAGCACAAGGTCGAATCGCCGATGGACGAGCTCCAGCCGGTCGTTTCGCCGAACGAGCTGAAGGCAGCGCAGAACGCCGTCCGCGACGTTTTCGTCAAGCCCGAGCTGCGCGAGTACATCGCGCGCCTGGTCGGCCGCACCCGCGGCAACCCGGAGGTCGCCCTCGGCGCCAGCACGCGCGGCACGCTGCACCTGTACCACGCGAGCCAGGCGCTGGCCGCGATCGAGGGCCGCAGCTACGTGCTGCCGGACGACATCAAGAAGCTGGCCGAGTCCGTCCTCGCGCACCGCATCATCCTTCGGCCCAACGCCGAGATGCAGGGCCAGAGCGCCGGCAAGCTCGTCGCGGGCTTGCTCGAGCGCGAGCATGTGCCGCAGATGGCCTACGACGGGTAGCCGCCGGCCTATAGCCCCATGAGCAAGGTCGCCCTCGCAGGCGCGCTGGCCATGCTCCTGTTCTTCACGTACCTCACCGGGATCCGTCCCGCCTACGCCTTCGCGTACGCGCTCTGCCTGCTCTTCGTCATCGCGTGGGCCTGGCCACGCCTGGCCCTCCGTGGCGTGACCGTGTCGCGTCGCGTCGACCCCGGCACGCCGACGGTCGGCGAGGTGTTCGAGGAGGTCTTCGAGATCCAGCGCAAGGGCTGGGTGCCGGCTCCCTGGGTAGAGGTTCGCGACCTGAGCCAGATCCGGGACTACCAGCCGGGCCGCGTCATCTCCCTGGGTCACGAGCTCGTGCGGTGGAAGGCGCGCGGCGTCTACCGCCGGCGCGGCTGGATGGCGCTGGGGCCGACGTCGCTGCGCGTCCGCGAGCCCTTCGGCCTCTTCGACCGGGAGATGAAGCTCACCCAGCGGACCTCGATCCTCGTGTACCCCCGCGTCCGGCCCATCCCCGACCTGGTGACGCCCAGCTCGCAGCAGGTCGGCACATCGACCGCCTTCGGCGCCTGGGCCGATTACCCGCCCGAGACCGGCGGCGTCCGCGACTACACCACCGGCGACAGCTTCGGCCGCATCCACTGGGGGCTTTCCGCCAAGCACCAGCGGCTCATGTCGAAGACCTTCGAGCAGCCGCTGACGACCGACCTGTGGATCCTGCTCGACCTCGACCGCGCGGTGCACTTCGGCGAGGGCGAGGAGTCGACCGTCGAGTACGCGGTCAGCCTGGCGGCCTCCATGGCCTCGCAGGTCCACAGCCGCGGTCGCCAGGTCGGCCTGATCGCCAACGACTCGAAGGGCACGATCCTCGAGCCACACCGCGCCGTGCGCCAGGACCGGCTCATCCTCGACTACCTCGCCGTCTGCCAGCCCGATGGGCGCACGCCGCTCACGCAGACGCTCGCGTGGGACCGCATCCGCAGGCTGCCCCGGCGCGCGATCGCGGTCATCACGCCGAGCGCGGACCCGGAATGGGTGCGGCTGATGCAGGCCGTGCGTGGCCGGCGCTCGAGCCTGATCGTCTTCTACCTCGACGTGGCCAGCTTCGGCGGCCCCGACCAGAACCCGAGCTTCGACCTGGGACAGGACGTCGACCTCTACGTCGTCCGCGCGGGCGACGACTTCGCGCGGCTGGTGAGGACGCGGGATGCGATACGTATCGCCTGACACCCGCCTGACCGGTCCGGAAGCGGCGTTCGACCAGGGCACCGGCCCCGCCGCGACGATGTGGGACCGCGCGCGCGAGTCGATGGGCGCGGGGCGCTTCTGGGCGGCGGTCATCGTGCTCCTGCTGACGATGACCGTGGCGCGGTCGACAACGACCGTGCGCTGGGTCGACGGCATCGACGTGATCACGGTGATCGCGCTCGGCGGCGCTCTGGTCATGGGCGTCCTCGCGCTGACGCCGGTGCGCGACTTCGTCGCCCTGGGGGTCGGACTGGTGCTCTCTCCCGTGGTTGCCTTTGCCGGCGCGTGGCCCCAGCTCCACGCCCGTCATCCGGGCGATGTCCCCGGCGTGCAGTTCGTGAGCACGTGGGGGGGACGGATCACGGACGGCTCCGCCGGCCAGGACCCGTCCTTCTACCTCGTCCTGATCTGCCTGTTGATGTGGGTGACAGGCGCATGGCTGAGCTGGTGCGTGCTGCGCTGGCGCAAGCCGATGCTGGGCCTGATCCCCGGCGCCGCCGCCTTTGCGACCAACGTCCTGAACTTTCCCCAGGACCAGAACGGCTACACGCTCGCGATGCTGGTCCTCACCCTCGCGCTGTTGCTGTGGACCAACTACACCGGATCAGTCGCCAACGCCGCCCGCGCGAGCGTGAAGCTGACGGGCGACGCGCGGTGGGACTTCTGGGAGAGCGGGCTGGTGGCCATGGCCGGGCTGATCGTCGTCGGCATCATGCTCCCGCCCCTGTCGACCGCCGACCGCACGCTCGACGTCGAGTCGGGCCTCTTCTCGAGCTGGGCGCAGCTGCAGCAACGCCTCAGCCATCCAGGTTTCATCAACGCCGGTGGCGGCACCGGGGTGACCGGCTTCAGCAGCGACGTGAAGCTCAACGGCTCTCTTACCAGGACGCGCGACGTCGTCTTCACGTACACGGTCGTCGGCGATTACGCCGGGCCGCGATACTTCCGCGGCGTCGACGAGACGCTCACGTTCGGCGGCGAGTGGCGGTACCCGAACCAGGCCGGCCTCAAGCAGTTGGTGGGGAAGAACCAGACTTTCCTCTACGCCGAGGATTACCAGAGGCTGGCGATCGCGGGCGTGCAGGTGAGCATGCTGCGTCCCCCGGTCGGGAACGCAGACATCGTCTTCTATCCCGGTCAGCTCGAGAAGATCGACCGCGTCACCATGGGGACCCAGGTCCCGCTGCAGAATTCGAACACGCAGCAGAGCGCGCTGCTCTGGTCGTTGGACAGGCTCAGCAGCGTCCAGCCGAGCACGTCCGCGGGCGGCTACAACGCCACCGTCGCGTACTCGACCGCGACGACCGCCGAGCTGCAGGCCGCCGGGACGACCTATCCCGAGTGGCTGAAACAGTACACG
>VBJE01000129.1 GCA_005879675.1 Chloroflexota bacterium | reverse complement strand
ACTGGGGAGGCGAGGCCGGCGAGGCGAAGTGCAGGACGTAGCGAACGTCGCCGCCGAGAAACACGCCGTGGTTGACGTCGACCTGCCGGAACTCGAAGTCAGCGTTGCCCTGGAGATGGCGGAGGTTGTCGGCCGAGCCGGTGATGAAGTTGTCGAGCGCGAGCACCTTGACGCCGCGCGCCAGGAGCGCCTCGCAGAGGTGCGAGCCGATGAAGCCGGCGCCGCCGGAAACCACCGCGCGCGGTTTGGGGCTACTCGCGGCCAATGCCGCGGTACGCGAACCCCAGGCTCTTCATGACCGCGGGGTCGTAGATGTTGCGGCCGTCGACGAGCACCGGCCGGCGCATCAGCTGCTTCACGCGCGGCATGTCGAGCTGGCGAAACTCGTTCCACTCCGTCACCAGGACCAGCGCGTCGGCGCCGGAGGCGACCTCGTACGCGTCCTTCATGTACTCCACCTCTGGAAGCAGCATCCGCGACCGCTCGATCGCGGCCGGGTCGTAGGCACGGACGTCCGCGCCGGCGTTGAGCAGGACCCGGGCGATGTCGATGCTCGGCGCCTCGCGCATGTCGTCGGTGTTCGGTTTGAACGCCAGGCCAAGCAGCCCGATCACGCGGCCGGGGAGCTCCTCGAGCGCCTCGCGAAGGAGGTCGATGACCAGCATCCGCTGGTCGCGGTTGATGTCCATCACCGCGTGCAGAAGCTCGGGGTGATAGTTGAAGCGCTCGGCGACAGCCGCGAGGGCGGCGACGTCCTTGGGCAGGCAGCTCCCACCCCAGCCGATGCCCGCGTCGAGGTAGCTCGGACCGATTCGCTTGTCCAGGCCCATGCCCTCCGCGACGAGCTTGGCATCGGCGCCCACGCGCTCGCTGATCCACGCGATCTCGTTGATGAATGAGAGGCGCGTCGCCAGGAAGGCGTTGGCGGCGTACTTGACCATCTCGGCGGTGTAGATGTTCGGCGTGACGAGCACGTATGCGTTCAGGGGCGCGTAGAGCCCGGCCACCTTCTCCGCGGCGTCGCGGTCGTTGCTTCCCACCACGATCCTGTCGGGGTGCGTGAAGTCATAGATCGCGGAACCTTCACGAAGGAACTCCGGGTTCGACACCACCGCCGCCGCATGCCTGGTGTTGTGCTTCTTGACCACCTGGGAAACCATGTCCCCCGTGAGTGGAGGCACGGTCGACTTGTTGACCACGATCAGCGGACCGTCCATGGCCTCGGCGACCGACGCGGCCGCAGCCTCGACGTAGGAGAGGTCCGCCTCCCCACCCTCGCCCTCCGGCGTGCTGACCGCGATGATCGCGAACTCGGCACCCGGCACCGCGTCCCGGTACGACGTCGTGAAGGCGAGCCTGCGGGCGGCGGCGTTGCGCTCCACAAGCTCGCGCAAACCCGGCTCGTAGAACGGCACCGTCCCCCGCCGCAGGAGCGCGATCTTGTCCTTGTCGATGTCGACGACCGTGACGTCATGGCCGAGGTCGGCCAGGCAGGCGGCTGTTGTCAACCCGACATACCCCGCGCCGATGACAGCGACTTTGCTCATGGCGGCGGGATTATCTCAATACGGATTCATATGCAGAGATGGTGGCCCGCGCCGTCTTCTCCCAGCTGAACTGCCGGGCGCGCTCGAGGCCGGCCCGCTTCCACCGCTCCGGCTCGCGAAGGATCTGGGTCACCGCGTTGCCCAGAGCCTCGGCGTCGCCGTCCTCGACCATGATGCCGGCTTCGTCCACGACCTCGGGGATGCTCGAGTTCCGAAAGGCGACCACCGGGCAGCCGCTGGCCATCGCCTCCAGGCAGGGCAGCCCGAAGCCTTCGTAGCGGCTCGGGAACACGAGGCAGGTCGCCGCCGAGTACAGGTCCGCGAGCTCCTCGTCGACGACCCGTCCGAGCTGGACGGCGCCCGACATGCTTGGCGGCGCCTGGCGTCCAGGCACACCCGCGATCAGGAGCCTCAGGTCTGGATGCTCGAGCCGCGCGGTGGTCCATGCGCGTAGCAGCGCGTGCGGGTCCTTGCGGGCGTCGAGCGCCCCGACGAACAGCAGGTAGCGCCCCTGGATGCCCCACTTCTCCTTGACGCGGGCGGCGGCTCCGTGCCTCGGGACGAAGACGCTGTCGGCCGCCTCACGGATGACGCGGACCGACTGCCGGGAGGCGAGGCGGGTGCGAAGCGCGTCGGCCTCCGTGGCCTCGGAGACCGCGATCACGAGGTCGGCCCGGGGAAGCAGGCGCCGGAAGATGCCGTACCGCATCCGCTCGCCTCGCATGCGGGCGCCCCCCCACACCCAGGGGATGAGATCGTGGAGCGTGACCACCAGCGGGCATGGGCACCGGCCGGGGAGATGGAAGTCGATCGCGTGGTACAGATCTGGCCCGATGCGCTCGATGTCGCGCGTCAGGGCCACGGCGTCCTCGTATGCCGAGAGCTGGCCGTGGCTCCGACGGCGACACCCCGATAGCCTGTACTGCCCTACGGGCAGCTCCGGCGCATCGAACGCCACGTCCAGGAGGAGGGTCAGCTGGGAGTCAAAGCCCGCCTTGATCAGCCCTTTCAGCAGTCCCCGCGCGTAGGCGCCCACGCCTCGCGAGGCGCTGGGGCCCTGCAGCGGCCTCATGTCCAGCAGCACGGACGGGCGACCGCCGCCCTTCCGAGGTGAGTTCATGAGCAGGAGGAAGCATAATTTGGCCGCCATGCAAGACCTCGAC
>VBJE01000128.1:6539-9643 GCA_005879675.1 Chloroflexota bacterium | reverse complement strand
ACCTGCGCATCGTCAAACCGGTCTCGCGCGCGTCCTAGGCGACCGTCACCTCGGCGCTGCTCGCGTCGAGGGCTTCCGCGAGCTCGCCCGCGCGCAGCCGGATGGCGCTCTTCACCCTGGCGGGCAACGGCTGGAAGGGCGTCACCGCGATATGGAGGCGTTTGCCGGCCAGCGTGTGCGTCCAGGTGCCGGCCACGCTTCCACCTACCAGGACGACGGCCGAGATCCACCCCGCGGTGCGGCTGACCTTCGGTGCGTGGACGCGGTCGAAGAGGTGGTCGCGAGTCGCGTGGCCGAGGAGATAAGGGTCGAATAGCGGCAGGAGCTGGACCCGCTCGTCGAAGCTGGCGCCACGCATCGCCGCGACGTCGACCTCGAGCGCGTCGAGGTGCTGCGCTTCGACTGAGACCTGGACGAGCTCGCCCGCCAGGCCGGCCCAGGCCGCATTGGCCACGCCGGGCCAGGCGCCCCACCAGCGCGCAAAGTCGGTTTTCGTCGCGGGACCGAAGACGCGGAGGTACCTGCGCGCAGCCTCGACGATCGCGGTCTCCGGGTCGACCGCTTTCCAAACCTTCAACCAGCTCTGGGGGCTGACGAAGGTCACGCTCTGGCCACGGTTCGGGCCGAAGCACAGTCGGCCGTTACGCGCCGAGGGTTTCAGCATTCCGCCCCAGCCGGACCTCAGCGCCTCGTGGAGGCGCGGCGACTTTCCCTCGCCGACGGCAGCGATGAGCTCCTCGCGCGTCAGGGGTTGGCCGTCCAGCGCCGCCCCGATGTCCTCGGTGAGCTTCCACAGCTCCTGCTCGGTGACATTGAAAAACTTCAGCCACGCGTTGTTCGGACGGATCCAGCGCCGGCTCATCGCGGCCGTGTAAGTGGGGAGGTCCTTGGCCCTGGCGAGGTGGAGGGTGCCACGCATGAGCCAGGTCTTGACCAACGTGCGATCGGTCCACAGGGCTTTGCGCACGTCGCTGACGGTGCACTGGACGCGGACGGCGACCTGCAGCTCCGCGGCGGACATCAGCTGAGCCTGCGCGCCGCCGATCTCGCCGACGACCCTGGCGAGATCTCTCTTCGGCGCCCGCATCCCGAGGTGATGCCGGCGGAGACGAAAGGCGTGGACCTGCGGCCAGCTGAGCTCGGCGGCGACTGGCGCCCTGGTCAATCGAAGAGCTGGCGGCCGCGCGTCACGAACTGGTCGCGCCTGGGTCCCGTACCGATCAGCTCGACGGGAGCGCCAATGAGCTCGCCCACGCGGTCGATGTAGTCGCGGCATGCCTGAGGCAGGTCGTCCCAGCATTTCGCGGCGCCGATCTCACGCTGCCAGCCCGGCATGTCTTCGTACACGGGGGTGCAGTGCTTGTAGTGAGAGATGTTGGCGATCGGGTGGTCGTATCTCGCCCCCCGGAAGGTGTATCCGGTGCAGATCTTCAGGGAGGGCTGGTCGTCGAGGATGTCGAGCCGCATGAGGGCGGCGACGCCGACGCCGTTCACGCGCACGGCGTAGCGGCCGACCGCGGAGTCGAACCAGCCGATTCGCCGCGCCCTGCCAGTGACGGTGCCGAACTCGTGACCGCGTTCTCGAATCTGGTCCCCCACCTCGTTCAGCAGCTCAGAGGGAAAGGGCCCGTACCCGACGCGCGAGGTGTACGCCTTGAAGACGCCGATCGTGAGGTCGACCTTAGTCGGCGCGATGCCACTGCCGGTGAGCGCGCCGCCCGCGCTGGGGTTCGAGCTGGTGACGTAGGGGTAGGTGCCGAAGTCGAGGTCGAGCATGGTCGCCTGCGCGCCCTCGAGCAGGATCTTCTTGTTGCTGTCCAGGGCCTCCTGGATGATCGGGAAGGTGTCCTTGATGTACGGGTCCAGCTTTTTTCCGTAGCCGACGTACTCATCGAGCATGGTCGCCCAGTCGTAGGCCTCCTTGCCATAGAGCCTGGTCAGGATCGGGTTCTTGACGCCGTCGACGACGAAGGCGAGCTTCTTGCGCATGAAGCCCTCCTTCTGCAGGTCGCCGATGCGAAAGCCGATGCGGCGGATCTTGTCCGCGTAGGCGGGACCGATGCCGCGCCAGGTGGTGCCCAGGCGGTCGTCACCCCTGACTTCCTCTTCCAGCTGGTCGAACAGCGGGTGATAGCGCATGACCATGTGCGCGCGCTCGCTGACGATGAGGTTCTTGGGGTCGATCTTGCGTTCCTTGAGCTGCTCGATCTCTTTGAGCAGCACCGTCGGGTCGACGACGACGCCGTTGCCGATGATGCAGGTGCAGTGCGGGTAGAGGATGCCGCTGGGGATGAGCTGGAACTTGAACTCGCCGTGCTCGGTGATGACGGTGTGGCCGGCGTTGTTGCCGCCCTGGGAGCGGATGACCATATCGGCCTTGGCGGCGAGGTAGTCGATGACCTTGCCCTTGCCCTCGTCGCCCCACTGGCCGCCGACCAGGATGATGACCACCGGCCGCTAGGCTACTCGGTGCCCGGCTCGGGCCGCCTCGTCTCCAGGTTGTAGAAGCGGGTGTGGTCGCGGCGGAACTTGAGCTCGATGGTGCCGGTGGGGCCGTTGCGGTGCTTGGCGACATGAACTTCCGCGACTCCAGGTTTCTCGTCCGACTTATAGTACTCTGGCCTATAAAGAAACATGACAACGTCACTATCCTGTTCGATGGAACCCGATTCGCGTAGGTCGCTCAAGATCGGCCGCTTGTCTGGACGCTGCTCCGGCGCTCGGCTCAGCTGAGAGATGGCGACCACTGGAAGCCGCAGCTCACGCGCAAGACCTTTCAGCGCGCGAGAGATGGCTGAGACCTCCTGCACCCGGTTGTCGTCACCGCGCGAGCGTCCGTGCATGAGCTGCAGATAGTCGATGAGGATCATGTCGATGTTGTGTCGCATCTTTGCTTGACGAGCTTTGAGCTGCAGGGTCAGCTCGTCCATCACGGGCGTGTCGTCGATGTAGATTGCCGCTTCACCGAGTGGCCCGAGCGCATTCGACACGCGATCGAACTCAGCCTCTGTCAACAGCCCTCGATGCATGCGCTGCGCGTCGATCTGCGCCTGCTCAGTCAGGAGACGTTCGGTCAATTGCTCCTTCGACATCTCCAGGCTGAA
>VBJE01000128.1:6025-6524 GCA_005879675.1 Chloroflexota bacterium | reverse complement strand
GCACGAGGATGTCCTGCGCGATGAAGTTGCTTGTTTCTGGAACGGTGAGGTCATATACCTGGTGCTCGCCGGTCGGCGTGATGGAAATGACTTCGTCCCAATAGATCTGGTCGCTCGCCAACTGCGAAAGGCGGCGGTCTCGAAGAACATCCGCATAATTCGCCAGGCGTCCTTGCGTTATGCCTCGCATACGATGCGGATTGAAACCTCGCCGGCCGGCCCGGGGCTCCCCGGCAAGGACGGAGAGCTGCGTGACAGTAAGGCCCCGAGCATTTGCCGACGCGCGGATGTCGGTCCAGATCTGTTGGGGGAGCATGCCCACGTTGCTGGATCGAGGCTCGGCGAACCGCTTGAACCGGCGAGACTTCTCCCCGAGCCAGCCGATCTCCTGCTGGTAGCGCTCGACGGAAGCCGGTTCGGTGATCTCGACCCGCCAGCATCGATCCTTCTTCTTCCAGAATTTAGCCACGATCCCGAACCGCACGAGCGCATGATGCAG
>VBJE01000128.1:0-6004 GCA_005879675.1 Chloroflexota bacterium | reverse complement strand
CCAGGCCTTCGGAGGCGACCGCGAATTCGATCCGCGGATAGCCGCCCATCGAGTAGATCGTCCCGTCGCAGCTCATCAGAACCTTGATGAACTCCCGCAGCCGGTCGCGATCCCATCGCCAAATGCAAGCAGGGAAGCGCTTCGCGTCAGCCAGCTTTCCCATCAAGCCAAGGTCACGAAGCCAAAGAGTCAAGGGATTTGTGCGGCCACCTGGTCCCGCCGGGTAATAGGTGATCCCATAGCGGCGAATGCGGAGCGTCGGATAGAGCCTCTCGATTTGGGAGACGAAGTCAGACACCAGGTCGGGGTCTGCGTTCGTGAAACCTGGGGAACTCCTACTCAGGCTGCCTTCGGCGATGAAATATGCGAGCAGTCTTACCTGACCCAGGTCGAGATTCGAATCGTGCCCGAAGCAATTGACAACGCGCGGAACAGCGATTCGATCGCCGACCACTATGTCGTGCAGTGGCTGCCAACCACGCGCCGTCAAAAATGGGTGATGGCCGGTTACTTCAACCGAACGGCCGGAGCGAGTGGTCACTTTGAAACGATCTGCGCCTGCTCAGTCAGGAGACGTTCGGTCAATTGCTCCTTCGACATCTCCAGACTGAATATCGCGATCGACTTTTTGGCCTCCAACGCGGCATACAATCCGACGTTCAGCAAGAAACTGGTTTTTCCCATGGCAGGACGTCCCGCGACGATGATCAGGTCGCTGTCCTTGAAGCCGCTCGTCATCCGGTCCAGGTCGTGGAACCCTGACGGAATCCCCACCACCCCCTGCCCGCTCTCCATCTGCAGCGAGATCCGCTCCATCGCCGGCCCGAGCAGGTCGTACAGCCGCGCCAGCTCGCGCTGGTCGCGGTCGTCCGCGACCCCGAACACCAGCGACTGCGCCTGGTTGATCGCGTCCTCGGCCTCGATCGAATCGTCGAAGCCGTACCCGGCGATGTTCCCGCCCGCCGAGATCAGCCGCCTCTTGTACGCCTTCTCCTTGACGATCCGGCCGTAGTACTCGATGTTCGCCGCGGTCGGGACCGCGCTCTGCATCGACGCCAGCTGCGCCCGGCCACCGACGCGCTCCAGCAGCCCCATCGACTGGAGCTGCGAGGCGAGGGTGACGTTGTCGATGGGCTCGCCGCCGGCGAACAGGTCCAGCGCAGCCCGGTAGATCTGCCCGTTGTTCTCGCGGTAGAAGTCCTCAGGGTGCAGGAACTGCAGCACCTTGGCGACCGAAAGCGGGTCGAGAAGGATCGACCCGATGACCGACATCTCGGCGTCGAGGTCGTGCGGTGGTACCCGCCCCGTGGCGAGTGGAAGCGTGGTCGCCATGCCGGGCCGGCTAACGGTCCTGCGTCACGATCACGTTGACGTGGGCGGCCACGTCGCGGTGCAGCTTCAGCGACACCTGGTGCTCGCCCAGCGTCTTGATCGGCTCCTTCATGTCGATCTTGTGCCGGTCGATGTCCACGCGATGCTGCGCCTTGAGCGCCGCGGCGATGTCCTGGTTGGTGATCGAGCCGAACGCCTTGTCCTCGGCCCCCACCTTCAGGCGCACGACCACGGTCTTGTTGTGGATGTCATCCGCCACCGCCTGCGCCTCGGTGCGGTCTTTCGTCTCGCGCTTGACCGCGGCGTCGCGCAACCGCTTCGCCTCCGCCTCCGCCCCCCTCCCGGCCGCGACCGCAAGCTTGCGCCGCAGCAGGAAGTTGCGGCCGTAGCCGTCCGCGACCTCCTTCACGTCGCCGGCACGGCCGACGTTCTCGACGTCCTTCGTCAGCAAGACCCGCACTTCACCCGACCTCCGAAATGGATTGAAACTCGTCGCGGTGGCGGACTCGCGAACGGATTCGACCGACCAGACGCCTCACCCCATGACGCGCGATGGACACAGTATCGCGGACATCCCGATCCCACACGCTCTGCTTGGCCTTGAGCGCGGCCTCGTGCTCGCGCCGGATCCCGGCCGGGCATGCCTCGATGAACGTCTCCACCGCCAACAGCCCCAGCGCCAGCATGTCCAGCTCTCCCAGCACCGGTATCCAGGCCGGGAAGTCGAGCGGGCTGACGATGACGCCCAGGGCCGCCAGCAGCACGGCCTTCGGCGCCCTCGGCACGCGCTCGTCCCGCAGCAGGCAATAGGCCAGCTTGCCGCGGCCCGGCATGTCGAGCAGAACTGTTTTTGCCCGCGAAAGTAGGGATGGCATGGGGGGCCGGTAGAGACTACAGCAGGTCACGCCCCACAAGAAAGCCGATTAACAGTAGCCTTCCGCCGTGGCCACGGCCGCCGCGGTGCCGACGACGCCAGCCGCAGCGGGCTTCGGCAACCTCCGCCACGCGGCGCTCAGCTCGTTCTGGTTCGGCAGCAACTTCCTCTGGATCCCGCTCACCACCGTGCTGCTGCAGTCGCAGGTCGATGAGGTGGTCCCCCAGAAGGGCCTTCAGAACACCGGGATCGGTGTCGCGCTCGGCGTCGGCGGCCTGCTCGCGATGACCGTCCCGCCCCTCGTCGGCGCCTGGTCCGACCACCTCCACAGCCGCTTCGGACGAAGGCGCCCGATCATGGTCGCCGGCACGCTCCTGACCTTCCCCGGCCTCATCGTGCTCATGTTCGCCGGCAACTTCCCTGGCGTGCTCATCGGCTACGCGATCATCCAGTTCTTCTTCAACGCCGCCGGCGCCGCCTACGCGGGCATCATTCCCGACGTCGTCCCCGCCCAGGAGGTCGGCAAGGCAAGCGGCTTTCTCGCCACCATGACCCAGCTCGGCATCGGCGCCGGGCTTGGCGTCACCTCGCTCCTGGGACGCAACCCCGTGATCTACCTCGTCCTCGGCGCCGTGGCGCTGCTGAGCCTCGCTCCCACGGTCTGGGCGGCAAGAGGCGAGGGCGAGACGCCGATCCCGCCGCGGCCGCGCCGCCCCTTCGGCGAGACAGTGCGCGAATTTCTGCGTCCGCTGCATGAAGGCGACTTCGCCTGGGTCATCTTCACCCGCCTCATGATCTCGTCGGGCATCACCGCGGTCCTGTACTTCCTCCTCAACTTCTTTCGCGACGTCGTGCTCCACACGAGCAAGGGCGCCGAGGCGTTCACCTCCAACTGGCTGCTCGTCGTCGTCGTGACCGCCATCCCGTTCGGCTTTTTCGGCGGCATGCTGTCCGACCGCATCAAGCGGCGCAAGATCTTCGTCTACACCGCCGGCGCGGCGCAGGCTTTCGTCGCCATCGTCTTCATCGCCCTCTATCCCACCGTGATCCCCCTGGTGTTCGCGCTGGGCGTCGCCTACGGAGTCGGCTACGGCCTTTACTTCGCGGTCGACTGGGCGCTCGCCTGCGATACGCTGCCCGACCCGAAGGCCTCGGCCAAGGACATGGGCCTCTTCCACATCGCCCTCACCCTGCCCCAGGCGATCATCCCGCTCTTCGGCGGCCCGCTCATCGACGCGCTAAACGGCCCGCACGGTAACGGCGGGTACCGCATCGTCTTTTCGAGCGCCGTCGTGTTCCTCTTTCTCGGCACCGTGCTGGTCAGCCGGATCAAGGCGGTGCGCTGAGCGCCTGACCGCGACCAGGGTCGCGATCCACAGCAACGCGATCCCGACGACCCCTGCCTCCGCCAGGATCCGCAGCACCGCTACGTCCGCGTAGCCGGTGACGAGCAGGGCCTGCAGCAGCTTGTGGACCGGGCCGATGAGGATCCAGCTCGTCGCGACCAGCGCCATCACGAGCCAATCCCTGCGGGGGAGCGACCACGCGATGAGGACCAACATCGGCAGCAACAGCAGCACGAGGTGCGTACCCCACGAGTAGGTCGCGATCAGCGGCGTCGCGGCGACGACGGCCGCGGCCTCGAGGGATCGATCTCTGGTGGCGCGCACCACGGCGAAAGTGACGATGAGCACAGCGACCGCGATCACGGCCGTGAGCGCGCGAGCCCCGCCCGGGCTTCCCCGCACAGCGATGAACGTGTTGGGGTCGAAGAGGCGCGTGATCGTGCCGCCCGGCGAGTGGTTCTCGAAGAAGCCCGTGCCCGCGCTGACCGCGGGCAGGACCCGGAACAGGTACTCGAAGAGGTACTGCGGGGCGCCGACCAGCCACATGATCAGGCCACTCGCGGCCGCGGCCGCGAGCATCGCCCACCGCCGCCGCCAGAGCACCAGCAGCGCCACCGGGCCCTGGATGAGCTTGATCGCGATCGCGGCCCCCAGCGCCACGCCGCCCCACCATCGGCCACGGGCCCACGCCCAGAACCAGATCCCCGAAAGGCCGAGCAGGACGAGGTTCACCTGGCCTTCCTCGACGTTGCCGGTGACGGGCTCGAAGGCGATGGCGACCAGGACGAGGAGCGCGCCCACCTGCCAGCGTTCAGGAGGAGGACGTCTCCGGTGGTGATCAGGCGGCTGTCGACGCCGACCAGCGGCTGCAGCATCCAGGCCAGGACCGGCGGCATCACGTACTGGGGGCCGGTGGGCTCGAGGCATCCCATCGTGGCGCAGAGGTCGTAGGGGTCCCGCCCCGACGCGATCCTCGACGCCGCGCGAAGGTAGCTCTCTTGAAAATCGCCCAGGTAGCCGCCGAGAAAGATCGGCTGGATCAGCGCTTGCCACAGATACAGCGTCGCCACCGGCACGCCGGAGATGACGAGCAGCACGGTTCGAAACCGGCGATTGCCGAGCGCGGTCACGAGCGCGAATTATCGGCTCGGGTCGCTGACTCCTGACAAAGAAACGAGGCGGCGCCTGCAGCGGACACCGCCTCGACCGGGAGGCCACCGGGTGACACGCGTTTGGTTTCTGCGCCGCTCTACGGCCGTTGCCTACTTTTGGAGGCCAACCTTTGCGTGAACTGTCGGCGGACCCGGACGGAGAACGAATTGACTCCACAGTGCGACGATCCGAGGACAATGTCAAGGGGGTTAAGTATTTGTCGGCTACTACATTTGAGGTAGGGCGATGCCTGAGCTGAGCTACGTCCACGGCGCGAGCGAAAAGCCGCTTCTCGGCGAGCCGATCTTTCACAATCTGCGGCGCACGGCGGCCCGCACCGGCGATCGCGAAGCGCTGGTTGTCGCGCATCAGGCTTACCGGGCCACGTACCGCGAGCTCGTCCAGCAATGCGAAGAAGTTGCGCGAGGTCTGATTGCGCGCGGCGTGAAAAAAGGTGATCGGGTCGGCATCTGGTCGCCGAATCGTTACGAGTGGGTCGTCGTCCAGTACGCGACCGCGGCCATGGGCGCGATCCTCGTCAACATCAACCCTGCGTATCGGACATCGGAGCTGGAGTACGCGCTCAACCAATCGGGCACGAGCTTCCTGATCCTGGCCGCGGCGTTTCGCCAGGCCGACTACCGAGCCATGCTCGCCGAGGTCAAAGGCAAGTGTCCCGGCCTGCGCGAGGCGCTCGTCCTGGAAGATGGATGGGACGCGCTCAAACGTGACGCGTCGCGGGTCAAGGCAGGCGACCTGCACGAGCTCGAGGCCACGCTGCAGTTCGACGACCCGATCAACATCCAGTACACCTCGGGCACGACCGGCTTTCCCAAAGGCGCCACCCTCACCCACCACAACATCCTCAACAACGGCTTTTTCATCGGCGAGACGCTGAAGTACACGGAGCACGACCGCGTCTGCATTCCTGTGCCCTTCTACCACTGCTTTGGCATGGTCCTCGGCAACCTCGCCTGCACGACCCACGGCGCGACGATGGTGATCCCGGCCGAGGCTTACGACCCGGTGCTCACGATGCAGACCGTTCAGCAAGAGCGCTGCACGGCGCTTTACGGCGTGCCGACGATGTTCATCGCCGAGCTCGAGCACCCGCGCTTCAGCGAGTTCGACTTCAGCTCGCTGCGGACCGGCATCATGGCCGGCTCACCGTGTCCGGTCGAGATCATGAAGAAAGTGCAGACCGTGATGCACATACCGGAGATGACGATTGCGTACGGCATGACAGAAACGTCGCCGGTTTCGACGCAGTGCACCACTGACGACCCGCTGGAGAGGAGGG
>VBJE01000127.1 GCA_005879675.1 Chloroflexota bacterium | reverse complement strand
ACGGACCCGGATTCTACCTAGAGGAGCGGTGGGTGGCCTACGCCCAGACCGAGCCGAAGCGGGCGTTGATCGCATCCCAGTTCAGCGTGTTGAACCAGGCCGCCACGTAGTCCGCCCGACGGTTCTGGTACTTCAGGTAATAGGCGTGCTCCCACACGTCGACGCCGAAAAGAGGTGTCAGCTCGTCCATGAACGGGCTGTCCTGGTTGGGGTATGACTTGACCGCGAGCTTGCCCTGCCGGTCGGCGACGAGCCACGCCCAGCCACTGCCGAACTGGCCGACGGCCGCCTTCTGCGAATGTGTTCCTGATCGCGTCGGCGATGCGCCCGCTCGGGTTGCCTCCGCCGCCCGGACCCATGATGGTCCAGAAGATCGAGTGATTCGCGTGCCCGCCGGCGTTGTTGCGGATCACGGTCCTGATGTCCTCCGGAACGTTGTTGATGCCCCACAGCAGGTCCTCGAGAGTCTTCTTGGCCAGCTCGGGGTGGCTTTCCAGCGCCTTGTTCGCGTTGGCCACGTAGGCCGCGTGGTGCTTGTCGTGGTGGATCTCCATCGTCTTCGCGTCGATGTGCGGCTCGAGCGCATCGAACGCGTAGGGAAGCGGAGGCAGCTCAAACGCCATGATCAGGGACCCCCTCTCTGAATTTGTCTATTAACTGGAACCAGTCTAATTCCCACTTGATTTCGACCCCGAGGCCTGGGCTTTGACGGCCGCGGCGCGGCGTTCGATCTCGGCGGCGTCGCCGAGGTAGCGCCACGAACGCGGCCGGAGGCCGGCGTCGAGCTCGTAGACGCGAGGCACGCCGGTCGGGATGTTGAGCTCCACGACCTCCTCGTCCCCCAACCCGTCGAGGTGCTTGACCAGCGCCCGCAGGCTGTTGCCGTGCGCCGATACGAGCACGCAGGGATGGAGCAGCAGGTCGGGCACGATCGCGTCGTACCAGTAGGGCAGCATGCGGTCGACCACGTCCTTCAGGCACTCGGCGCTGGGGAGGACCTCAGGCGGCAGCGTCGCGTAGCGCGGGTCGTGCGAAGGGTGGCGCGCGTCGGCCGGGTCGAGGTCGGGCGGCCGCACGTCGTAGCTCCGCCGCCACAGCTTGACCTTGTCCTCTCCGTATCTGTCCGCCGTCTGCTGCTTGTTGAGGCCCTGCAGCGCGCCGTAGTGGCGCTCGTTCAAACGCCAGCTGCGCTTGAGCGGCACCCACGACATCTCCATCTCCGCGAGCGCGTGCTGGGTCGTCTGGATCGCGCGCAGGAGCAGCGACTCATGGACGACAGCGGGGCGCAACCCCGCTTCTTTGATCAACCGGCCCGCATCGGTGGCCTCCTGCACCCCGCGCGGGCTGAGAGGGACGTCGGTCCACCCCGTGAAGAGGTTCTCGAGGTTCCACGTGCTCTCGCCGTGGCGAAGCAGGACCAGGACGCCGGCGGATTTACCGGTGGCCATACACCTCCGCCGTCACCTTGACGATGTGAGCGAATTCGTCCGCGTCGAGGCTCGCACCCCCGACCAGGACCCCGTCGCACAACGGCAGCTCGACGTACGACTGGACGTTGTCCGCCTTCACGCTCCCGCCGTACAGGATCCGAACCTTGCGCGCCGCCCCCGCGCCGATCATCTCGCCGACGATCTTGCGGATGAGGCGCATCGTCTTGTACGCGTGCTCGGGGTCGGCGTTGCGGCCGCTCCCGATCGCCCACACGGGCTCGTAGGCGATGACCAGGCGGGCGGAGTCATCGGCGGAGCAGCTCGCGAGACCTGCCTTCACCTGCGCCGACACGACCTGGTCCGAGGTGCCCGCGTCGTAGTGGTCGGCCAGCTCGCCGACGCACATGATCACGCCCAGCTCGCACGAGAGCGCGGCCGTGGTCTTCTTCGCCACCATCTCGTCGGTCTCGCCCAGGAAGAGGCGCCGCTCCGAGTGCCCGACGATGACCCACTGGCAGAGCGACTTGATCATCGGTGGCGAGACCTCGCCGGTGAACGCGCCCGACATCTCCCAGAAAACGTTCTGCGCTCCGAGCTTGACGCCCGATTCGACCAGCAGGTCGGAGACGCTCGTGAGCCAGGTGTACGGCGGAAAGATGGCGACCTCGACCCGGTCCGCGTGGCCACGCGCGACGGCCATCACGCCGCGCACCAGGTCGAGCGCGTCGTCGATGTTGTTGGGGTTCATCTTCCAGTTGGCCGCGACGAGCGGCATCCCTGGCGGGCGCGACGACATCTAGGCGTCCTTGAGGATGGCGATCCCCGGCAGTTCCTTGCCCTCCAGGTACTCGAGGGTCGCACCGCCGCCGGTCGAAACGTGGGAGAAGCGCCCCGCGAGGCCCAGCGCCTCGATCGCGGCCACCGTGTCGCCGCCACCGACGAATGTGTAGCCGGCGGAAGAGGCGATCGCCTCGCCGACCGCCCTGGTGCCGTCGGCGAACTCCTTGATCTCCGCGACGCCGACCGGCCCGTTCCAGATCACGGTCCCCGCGCCCCGCAGCTTGTCTCGAAACTGCGCGATCGACCGCGGCCCGATGTCGAGCGCCATCCATTCCGGCTCGACCTTGTCCGCGTCCATGACCCGCAGCGCCTCGCCCGGCTGCATCTTGCGAGCTGTGACGACGTCGACGGGCAGCACGAGCTTGCCGCCCGCCATCTTTTCGACCTCCCGCGCCTCATCCAGCGCGGTGTCCTCGACGAGACCCGCGCCCGTAGGCCAGCCTCGCGCTTTGAAGAAGGTATTCGCCATGGCGCCGCCGATCAGCAGCGCGTCGACCCTGGAGAGCAGATGGCGCAAGACCCCGACCTTGGTCGAGATCTTGGCGCCGCCGACGACCGCGACCATCGGCCGCTTGGGTGTGTCGAGCGCGCGGTGCAGCGCCGCCAGCTCGGCCAGCATCAGCTCGCCCGCGTATGCGGGCAGGTACGCGGCGACCCCCACAACCGACGCGTGTGCTCGGTGCGACGCGGCGAACGCGTCGTTGACGAAGATGTCGCCCAACGAGGCGAGGAGGCGCGCAAACGCCGCGTCGTTCGCCTCGTCCTCCTTGTGGTAGCGGACGTTCTCCAGGAGCAGCAGCTGGCCGGACTGCAGGCGGTCGACCGCCGAGGTCGCGGGCTCGCCGACGCAGTCCTCGGCGAACTGGACGTCTCGGCCCACCCGCTTCCCGAGGTCCGCCGCGAGCGGCTTGAGCGACAGGTCGGGCTCGCGGTCCTTGGGCCGGCCGAGGTGCGACATCACGATCACGCGTGCGCCGCGCCGCGCGAGGTGCTGGAGGGTCGGCGCCGCGGCCCGCACACGCGAGTCGTCGGCGACGCCGCCGTCCTTCATCGGAACATTGAGGTCTTCGCGCACGAGCACGCGCTTGCCTGCGACCTCGACGCTCGTGATCGAAGCCTTCAGAGCCGCTCCGCCATGTAGGTGATCAGGTCGACCATCCGGCAGCTGAATCCCCACTCGTTGTCGTACCAGCTGACGACCTTCGCCCAGTCGCCGGCGAGCGTGATCGTCGACGGCGCGTCGACGATCGAGGAGTGCGGGTCGTTCTTGAAGTCCGACGAGACGAGCTCGTCGTGGCTGACGGCGAGGATGCCTCGCAGCTCGCCGCTGGCCGCCTCGTCGAAGGCGGCGTTGATGTCCTGCGCGCTCGCTTCCTTGCTCAGCTGGACCGTCAGGTCAACGACCGAGACGTCCAGGATCGGGACGCGGAACGCCATGCCCGCGAACTTGCCGGAGAGCTCGGGCAGCACCTCCGCGACCGCGCGGTTGGCGCCGGTCGACGTCGGGATGATGTTGTCCGCCGCCGCGCGGGCCCGGCGCAGGTCCTTGTGCGGCAGGTCCTGGAGACGCTGGTCGGCGGTGTAGGCGTGGATCGTCGTCATCATCCCGCGCTCGATGCCGAACGAGTCGTGCAGGACCTTGGCCAGCGGGACGAAGCAGTTGGTCGTGCAGCTCGCGTTCGAGATCACGTTGTGCTTCGCCGGGTCGTAGCCCTTGTGGTTGACGCCCATCACGACCGTGTAGTCCTGGTTGGTCGCGGGAGCGGAGATGATCACCTTGCGGGCGCCGCCCTTGTCGATGTGGACGCGCGCCTTGGTGGCGTCCGTGAAGAGGCCGGTCGACTCGACGACCAGATCGACGCCCAGGTTCTTCCACGGCAGCTCCGCCGGGTCCTTCTGGCTCAGGAACTTGACGCTGTGACCGTCGACGTGGATCGCGTCTCCCTCCGCCTTCACGGCCGGGTTGAACGTGCCGAGGGCCGTGTCGTGCTTGAGGAGGTGGGCGAAAGTCTTGGCGTCGCCGATGTCGTTGACGGCGACGATCTCGAAGTCCGGCTTCAGGTCCCAGGCGGCGCGATAGATGTTGCGGCCGATCCGGCC
>VBJE01000045.1 GCA_005879675.1 Chloroflexota bacterium | reverse complement strand
CTTTGTTGCTACTCCCTCAAACCAGGTGGTTGCTCAGACGTCGAGCTGCGTCACGTCCAGGTTCTTCAGGTCTTCCGGGGGATCTACGCCCGCGCTCTGGAGCCTTTTCAGCAGCGCGAGGATGTAGCGAACGCCAGCGAGATTGACGTGGTGCTCCCTGGTAAGCGTCTGGATGGCCTGGAGCTTCATCACGTCGCGGCGCGAATAGCGCCTGCGATTGGTAACGGTGCGCTTGGGCGAAATCATGCTCAAGTGCTCGTACATCATCAGAGTGCGGGGATGTACCTCGAGGATCTCCGAGGCGACACTGAGCGTGAAGATCGGCTTGTCGAGATCGGGCGGGGCGTTGTGATTGGTCGCGAGCGAGATCGCGGCAGTATCGCGGGACTTGACCTTCATTTCTTTCTGGGGCGGGCGGGTTGTGTGGTTTAAGCGATTGAGGGCCTAACTTTGGGTGACAGGGGCGGTTGCAGGTTCGGTGCAATTCTGCTAGGCGCAAATGGGGCAGGCAAAGTATTTTTGTAAAGGAGTGTCGCTATATCGCCTAATGTTGGCCGCCAGGCGAGATTTGGTAGCCTCCCGGGGTCCCATAGCCGCGAGCCGCGCGATCCGGCCGACCCGAGTTCTAGGCTAAGCGGGTGATCGAGAAGCCGGCGCTGGAGCAGGTCCTGCTCGCCGCCGACGGTCACGTCGCCACGATCACGCTCAACCGCCCGGAGCAGCGCAACCCGCTGTCGGCGTCCATGCTCCGGGACCTGGCGTCGGCGTTTCGCTGGTGCCGGGACGAGCCCGAGGCTCGGGTCGTGGTGCTCACCGGGGCGGGGCGCGTGTTCTGCGCGGGGGCCGACCTGACCAGCTTCGACGGCAACAGCAGCGCCCTCGAGCGCTACCGCAGCCGCGACCTGTTCGTCGACCTCTTCATCCTGATGGCGGAGCTGGGCAAGCCGATCGTCGGCCGGATCAACGGCCATGCCCTCGCCGGCGGCCTGGGCCTGGCGTGCGCCTGCGATCTTCTCGTCGCGGTCGAGAGCGCGGGTTTCGGCACGCCCGAGATCAACGTCGGCATCTGGCCGATGATGATCCAGGCCATCCTGACGCGGAACATCCCGCGCAAGGTGCTGCTCGAGATGGAGATGCTCGGTGACCGCTGGACGGCGGCGCAGCTGCAGTCGCTGGGCGTCATCAACCGCGTGGTGCCGGCCGAGCAGCTCGACGCGGCCGTGGCCGACATCACCGGGTCGCTGGCCAAGAAGTCGCCTGTCGCTCTGCGCCTCGGACGGGACTCCTTCTACCGCCAGCAGGACATGGACTTTCGCGCCGCCCTGCACTACCTCCACGGCCAGTTCCTGCTCGTCTCCCAGACCGAGGACTCGCGGGAGGGCATCAAGGCGTTCTTCGAGAAGCGCGAGCCGGACTTCAAAGGGAAATGAGCTCGCGACATCGAGAGCTGCGCGACAAAGCGCGCACGGGTGGCACGAGATACCTGCCCAAGCTGCGCGAGCAGCACAAGCTCACGGCGCGCGAGCGCCTCGACCTCCTGCTCGACAAGGACTCGTTCGTCGAGGACGGCCTCTTCGCCAACGTGCTTGCCGAAGAGCTGCCCGCCGACGGCGTCGTGACCGGGCTCGGCACCATCGAGGGCCGCCAGGTGGCGGTGATGGCGAACGACCCCACGGTCAAAGCCGGCAGCTGGGGCGCCCGCACGGTGGAGAAGATCGTCCGCATCCAGGAGACGGCCGCGCGCATCCGCGTGCCGCTGTTCTATCTCGTCGACTCCGCCGGGGCGCGGATCACCGATCAGATCGAGATGTTCCCCGGCCGGAGACACGCGGGACGCATCTTCTTCAACGAGGTCCAGCTTTCCGGCCTCGTGCCGCAGATCTGCCTGCTGTTCGGGCCGTCGGCCGCCGGCGGCGCGTACATCCCCGCCTTCTGCGACGTCGTGGTCATGGTCGAAGGCAACGCGTCGATGTATCTCGGCTCGCCGCGGATGGTCGAGGTCGTGGTCGGCGAGAAGGTGTCGCTCGAGGAGCTCGGTGGGGCCCGGATGCACTGCACCGAGAGCGGATGCGGGGACGCGCTTGTGGCCGACGACCGCGAGGCGATCGAATTTGGCAGGACCTACCTGCGCTACATGCCCCAGAGGTCTGGGGAGCAGCCCGCCGCATGCGACTCGAAGCCCGCCAAATCCCGGCCGAAACCCGTCGCCGAGCTGATCCCCGACGAGCCGAACCGCGGCTACGACATGCGCAAGGTGGTCGATGCGTTCATAGACGAGGGCAGCTGGCTCGAGATCAAGAAGCTCTTCGCCAGGGAGCTCCTGACTGGGTTTGCCAGACTCGACGGACACCCCGTCGGCGTCATCGCCAACCAGCCGATGCAGAAGGGCGGGGTGCTGTTCAACGATTCGGCGGACAAGGCCGCGCGGTTCATCTGGCTGTGCGACGCGTTTGAGATCCCGCTGCTGTTTCTCGCCGACGTGCCCGGGTTCATGATCGGCACCGACGTCGAGAAGCGGGGGATCATCCGCCACGGCGCCAAGATGATCAGCGCCGTCTCCGAAGCGACCGTGCCGAAGATCTCGGTCATCGTCCGCAAGGCCTACGGAGCCGGCCTTTACGCGATGGCCGGTCCTGCTTTCGACTCGGACTGCGTGATCGCGCTGCCGTCGGCGCAGATCGCGGTCATGGGACCAGAGCCGGCCGTGAACGCGGTCTTCTACAACAAGCTGGCCGAGCTGCCGGAGGATCAGCGCGAGGCGCGACGCAAGGAGCTGGAAGACGAATACCGCGAGGACGTCGACCTCTACAAGCTGGCCTCGAACCTGGTCGTCGACGACGTGGTGGAGCCCGATGACCTCCGCGAGACGCTGATCAAGCGATTCCGCGCCTACTCGACGCGGGTGTCGCCGCGGGTCGACCGCAAGCACGGGGTGTTCCCGGTCTAGACACGGTGGCGACCTGGGCCGAGTTCGAGGCTTCCGAGCCGCGATTCGCGGCGCGCGTGCGCAAGCTCATGACCAATCGCAAGCACCTGACCATGGCGACGCTGCGTCGGGACGGCTCGCCGCGGATCAGCGGCACCGAGGTGCAGTTCGCCGGTGAACACCTGCAGATCGGTTCCATGCCGCGCGCGGTCAAGGCCGGCGACCTGATTCGCGATCCGAGGCTCGCCATCCACGGCCCAACCCGCGATCCCGCCAAGAGTGGCTCGTGGCGAGGCGAGGCCAAGATCGCTGGGCGGGCGCGCGAGGTGCCGGGCGCGGGCGATGGCCACACGTTTCGGATCGAGGTGGACGAGGTCGTGATCACGCGGCTGAACAAGGATCGCGACCGCCTCGTGATCGAGTCGTGGACTCCGGCCCGGGGCTACAGGGTGGTCGAGCGCGCCTAGACGAACAGCGGGATGGAGTCAGTGCGCTCCATCAAGGCCTGCATCGTCGCCGAATCCGGAGCCTTGGAGAACGTTTCGGCCGCGTCGAGGACAAGAGGCAGGAGATCCACATCGCCGACGCTGTTGAGAAAGACGCCCTTTCGACCCAGGACCCACCACACGGCCGGCTCGATGTCCCGTGGCGACTCCAGCGGCTGATACCAGGTGGTACGGCGGTGCTCGCTGTCCATCCAGGGTCGCAGCGCGATCGATTTGATCGTCTGGACGGCGGCCTCCCGCTCCTCGCACGTCTTGACCAGGGCGTCGAAGTTCTCGCGGTAGTAGTCGTTCTGCATGGTGATGAAGTTGTACGGCAGGAGCACGGAATCGAAGTCGAACCGCTCCAGGCTGCGCCGGTGGGTGGCCGCGATCTGCGCGCCGTGGCCGGTGACCCCGATCCACTTGATCAGCCCCTCCTCCTTGGCCAGGCGAGCGGCGTCGAGCGCCCCACCTGGGCTGAGTGCCTGGTCCCATTCGATGGGATCGGCGAGGGAGTGAAGCTGCCACAGGTCGACGTGATCGACGCCGAGGCGGTCGAGGGATCGGTTCAGCTCCTCGCGCGCCCCCTTCTCGTCCCGCCGGCCGGTCTTGGTCGCGAGGAAGAAACGTCCCGGCTCGCGCTTCAGCCAGGGGGCGAAGGCCGCGGTGTCGATGTGGTTGATCCCGTGGCGGAGCAAGAGCTCGAGGGTTTCGTCGGCCACCTTCTGCGAGACCTGGCCCAGCGCGGCCGCGCCGAAGATGACCCTCGAGCTCTTGTGACCGGTGCGGCCGAATGGGGCTTTCGGGATCACTCTTCAGGCTCCGTCGAGGAACGGGATGACGGCAGCGGGCAGCGACGGCAGGAGGTTGATGTCGTAGTGGGTCGCCCCCGGCAGGATGGCCAGGCGGTGCTTGGTCATGCCGGATTGGTCCCAGCCGGCGTCGCGCAGCCCGCCGCCGAGCAGCCCGAAGAACTCGACCGAATGCGACGGCGGCAGCCCGTCGGCGTCGCCGCTGACGATCATCACCGGCATCGACAGGCGCGGAATGTCGGCCGACCAGTCGTAATCGACCTTCAACCGGTCGCTCAGCTGCTTGACCAGGACGGGCCAGTCGTTCACGTTGGGAGCGAGGTTCTTGTAGGCCTCGTACATCGGACTCTGCATCAGGAACTGCGCGGTCTGCGGGCCCATCGCGTCCATGCCCGCCCTCATCTCCGGGTACCAGCCGTCGCGCTTGAACACCGTGGAAACGAGGACCAGGCGCTCCACCACCTCGGGATGCTGGATGGCGGTGCGCAGCGCGACGCCGCCGCCGAGGGAGAAGCCCATGATCGCCGCGCGCTCGAGGCCGAGGTGACGGATGAGCGCGGCGATGTCGTCGGCCATCGCCTCGAAGGTCATCTCCCGGTCGGCCGCCGGCGAACGTCCATGGGATTGCAGGTCGACGCCGATGACCTTGCGGGCCTTGGCGAGCAGATCGATGTTCGGGCCGAACATCTCAAGCGAGCCGAAGCCGCCGTGAAGGAGGATGAGCGGCGTTCCCTTGCCGAACTCCTGGT
>VBJE01000044.1 GCA_005879675.1 Chloroflexota bacterium | reverse complement strand
AAAACACCCTCGAGCTTCGGGTGGTGCTTGGCAAGCGAGGACGCCCTCATTCACCAATTGTGCCGAGGTCGCCCGGCCGTCAACTCTTCGTCTTGCGAACTGCCGGGCGGCTACCACATAAAACCGGCTGCAGCGCTCCCTGATCCTGAGATCAGGTACAGATTTAGGCGCAGCGCTCGGGCCCCATTACCGCGGAGATAGGTGGTTCGAGTCCACCGCGGCCCACCACAGTTTTCGAAAATCCCGCCATTTGGGCACGAATGGTCGCTGGAACACAGCTGCCCGGCGGCGGCGGGTTCGCTGCTCGCGGCGCCCGTGCGCCGGGCCGAGCAGGTGGTACGAGGTTGCCGAGAGAATAGGGGGTCCAGTGGCAACGCCTCGGCCGGTGACAATTGCGTTGGCGGGTACCGGTTCACGGGGCAGCACGTTCGCAAGCTTTGCGCAGCAATATCCGGACCGGGCTCGCATCGTGGCGGTCGCCGATCCACGCGCCGGTCGCCGTGATGCGTTGGCCGATCAGCTTGGGGTGGCGGCCGACAGACGGTTCAACGACTGGCGGGAGCTCGTCGCGTTGGCTCGTTTCGCAGATGCCGTGATCGTCACCACGCCGGACCGCGAGCACGTTGGCCCTGCATGCCGCTTCGCTGAGTTGGGCTACCACGTACTGCTGGAAAAGCCGATCGCACCAACGCGGGCGGAGTGCATCGAGGTCATCGACTCCATCGAAAAAGCCGGCGTCATCTTTGCGGTCTGCCACGTCATGCGCTACACCGCCTACACGGACACGGTGAGGGACATTGTCGCCAAGGGTCGGCTGGGCCACCTTGTCGGCATAGAGCACCTCGAGCCGATCGGCTGGTGGCACTTCGCTCACTCGTACGTGCGGGGCAACTGGCGCCGCTCGGATCAGGCAGGGCCGAGCATCTTGACAAAGTGCTGTCACGACCTGGACTGGCTCCGATATATCGTCGACCGGCCTGCCGTGGCGGTGTCCAGCTGGGGCGGCCTGCACCACTTCACAGCCGCCAACCGGCCGGCCGGCGCGGCCGATCGGTGCCTGGACTGTGCCGTCGAGCCGGATTGCCCGTTTTCCGCTCCACGGCTCTACCTTGGCTGTCTGGGCGACGCGGAGCGCGAGCGCTGGCCGCTCTCAGTTGTCACCACGGACCTGACCGAGCCGGGGGTTCAGCGGGCACTGCGCGACGGCCCGTACGGACGCTGCGCCTACGCCTGTGACAACGACGTAGCCGACCACCAGGTCGTCACGATCGAGTTCGAGGGCGGGGTGACGGCCACGTTAACGATGAGCGCGTTCACGCCTTACGGCAGGCGTCGGACGCGGATCATGGGTACTCGGGGTTTTCTCGAGGGCGACGGCCAACATCTCACCCTCACCGATTTCGTCACCGGTGAGGTCGAGTCCTTCGACCTGGTTGCCGGTGGAGGAGGTGCTGCGGGTGGCCACGACGGAGGCGACTTTGGTGTGATGAGCGCGTTCCTGGATGCCGTCTCAGCCGGTGATAGGTCGCTGGTCCGCTCGGGGCCGCGCGAGTCGCTTGAGAGCCATCTCATGGCATTCGCCGCCGAGCGAAGCCGGTTGACTGGGCTTGCCGTTGCCGTGTGGGACTAGCGATTCCGCCTCCGCGATGTGAGGCGCTAGCGTGCTTTCAACTCGCTGATTTCGAGTAGATGTCCATCAGGGTCCTGGAAAAAACAGCGAATCTCCCAGTCGCTCTCCACGGGCGGGGTCAGGAACGTAGCGCCCCTCGCCGTCAAGATCTCATAAGCCGCACGGCAGTCTGGAACTCGGATCGTCAGCTCGTGGCTCACCAATTCGCTCGTCGGCGGAGGCGCAAATGTAACCGCTGGCTTGTCGGGGGTTGGTCCTCCGCCGGTGACCAACAGGAGCCAGGTCCCGGCGAACTTCAGGACGGCCGAGGTGCCGCCGTACTCACGAAACTCCTGTGCGCCCAGCACATCTCTGTAGAAGTGGCGCGATTGCTTGAGGTCACTCACTACACGCAGCACGGTCACCTCGACTCCGTCGGTGGGAAAGTCTTGCTCCACGGCCGGAGCTTACCGCTCGCGAATCGAAGCACGCGTCCGCCGGCGCTCGCGGGTTTGAGGAGCTCTTTTTTTCCCGCCGCTGCATGCACTCGCGGGGTCCCCGGCTCACGCAGGCTCGGCGCGCAACACCCCGAGCACATCGTTTCCGTACTTCCGCAGCTTCGACTCTCCCACTCCCGACACGTGCAGCAGCTCAGTCAGATTGGCCGGTCGCGCTGAGGCGATCGCCGCGAGCGTGGCGTCGTGGAAGACGACGTACGCGGGCACTCCGGCGTCACGGGCCGTCTCGAGCCGCCAGCGTCGCAACCGATCAAGCGTCTCCACCTGCACATCGGTGCGCTGGAGGGCGGCCTCCGCGGGCAGCGTGAGCGTCGGCACGGTGCGGTGCGCCACCGCGTCACGGCCGGCCGAGGTGATCTCCACCACTGGATATTCGCCTGAGCTCTGACGGGCGAGCCCGGCGCTGATCAGCTCGGCGAGGAGCTGCCTGATCCGATTCTCCTTCCATCGATTCAACGCTCCGTGGAAGGGCAGCTCCTGGACCCAGGGTTGCGCCGTCGCCCATTTCGTTCGCCGGCCGCCGAGCACCGCGGCCACGTTGGCAAGCCCGACGCGCCCGCTGAATCTGGCGATCGCCGCCAGCCCCGCCTGCACGGCCTCTGCCGGCACGGGCTCCTCAGGGGGCGACTCAACGAGGCAGTTGTCGCATGCGGTGCATCGCCGCGCGACGCCCTCCTCGCCGAAGTAGTCGGCGATCCGGGCGTGCCGGCATTCGCGCATCTCGGCGTAAGCCATCATCTGCGCCAGTCGCGCGTACGCATGGTCTTTGAGGGTCGATCCGTCCTCCAGACCCGACTGCTCGATGAAGAAGGACTGGAGGTCGCGATCCGCCGGGCTGTAGAGGAGCGTGCACTCGGCAGGCCTGCCGTCGCGCCCCGCGCGCCCAGCCTCCTGGTAGTAGGCCTCCAGGCTCCCGGGCAGGTGATAGTGGATGACCCGCCTGATGCCGGCGATGTCGACGCCCATCCCGAACGCCGAGGTCGCCACCACGACCTGTGTGCGTCCGGCCGTGAAGTCGTCCTGAATGCGCCGCCGCACGTCCGCCGCCTGCCGCCCGTGGTAGCAACTCACGCCGAGCTCGGCGGCCAGCTCCTCAGCCGCGGAGACGGTGCCGACATAGACGAGAGCCTGCTGCCCGGTCGTTCCGAGCAAACTTCGGAGCCGCTCTCGCTTCGCCCGCTCGCCGCGGCAGCGGATGACGGCCAGCGTCAGCGCCGGCCGATTGAATCCGCTGACCGAGATGAATGGATGGCGCAGCCCCAGGCTGCTCGCGATATCGGTTCGAACCTGTGGAGTCGCGGTCGCGGTGAAGCCGGCCACCGGCGGCCGGCCGCAGGCGGCGATCGCCGCGGACAGAAGTCGGTAATCAGGGCGGAAGTCATGGCCCCACGTGGAGATGCAATGTGCCTCGTCGACCACGATCCGCCGGATGCGCAGGTCGGCGAGCCGATCCATGAACCCTGGGCGCCCTAGCCTCTCGGGCGCCAGAAAGAGGAGCCGGTAGTCGCCCGCGATGGCCCGCCGGAGGCGCTCGCGCTGCTCAGACGGCTCCACCGACGAGTTGATGTATGCGGCCGCGACCCCGCAATCGGTGAGGCGGTCGACCTGGTCCTTCATGAGCGCGATGAGCGGCGAAACCACCATCGTGAGCCCGCCCTCGACGACGGCCGGCACCCAGTAGCTGATGCTCTTGCCGGAGCCGGTCGGCGCGACCGACAGCACGTCGCGGCCGCCAAGCATCGCCTCCACCACTGCTGCCTGTCCCGGCCGGAATGCATCCAGGCGGAAGACGTCTCGCAGCGTTCGTTCGGCCCTGTCGATCACCTCCCGGGAGTCTGACGGAATGCCACGGCCGTGGTCAGCCCTCTTAACGGGGCGGTGAAAGCTAGATGAGAGCTTGCGCGGTGGTCGGGATGCCGCGGATGGTCTCCCTCGGTGGTTGATACCTCCACAGAGCCCAACCAACACCTACAGACCACAAGC
>VBJE01000043.1 GCA_005879675.1 Chloroflexota bacterium | reverse complement strand
GTCGTCATCGACCCGGGCATGCCGGCCGAGAAGATCGTCGAGCAGGCAGCGGGGCTGAAGGTCAAGCACATCCTGGCCACCCACTGCCACCCCGGCCATGTCGGCGGTAAGGACGACGTCAAGGCGGCGACCGGCGGGGACACGGGCCTCCACTCGCTGGACGCCAAGCAGTTCCTTCGCTCCGCCGACCGCTATCTGGTCGACGGCGACGAGCTGGAGTTCGGCGAGTTCAAGGTCCAGGTGGTGCACACGCCAGGGCACACGCCGGGCAGCGTCTGCTACGTCATCGCCAACCACGCGTTCGTCGGCGACACGATCCTCGCGGGCGGGATCGGTCGGCAGATGCCGGAGACCGACCTCCGCCGGCAGATGATGAGCATCGGCACCAAGCTGCTGCGCCTGCCGCCCGCCACCGCCCTCTATCCCGGGCACGGCCCGGCCACGAGCCTGGAGCGCGAGCTCGTGCAAAACCCGATCTTCAGAGGAGCGAGCGCGAAGGCCTAGGGGCTGTTGATGCGTCTGCCCCTCCGGCGTTGCGCGCCACCTCCCCATGAATGGGGAGGAGCCATGCTCTTCCCCGCTTGCGGGGAAGTACCCGGCGAAGCCGGGGGATGGGGCCTGTCTCTCAGGCCGAGGGCGTGATCAGGCTCATCAGGATCTTGGTCACGCCGCTGGCCGAGCTCGAGACCAGCGTCCCCTCGACGCGGCTGTCGCTCTTCCGTTTGAACGTCGCGCTGAAAGTGCCGCTTGCGGTGGCCGCGAAAGTGATCGTCCAGTCCCCCTTGCTCATCGTGTCGGCGAAGTAGGCCTGGACCTTGGTGACCGGGTCGAGCGTCTGCCACTCCATGCCCCACGAGGTGGGACCGCTGGACGGGAACCCCGCCGCCGCGGTGAGCCGCGCCCCCGGGTAGATCGGCACGTCGACCGGGAATCCGACCGGCATGGGCACCTGGGCGTCGAGCTTGCCCGATGCCTTGGCGAGCGGCGACCCAGAAGGGCTGCCCGAAGGCGACGCCGCGCCGCCCCCGAAGGAGCAAGAGGCGAGCAGCAGCGCCAGCGCCACGACCGACCTTTTCATCTGAGCACCAGCGCCGGCCGCACCATCCGTCCGCGAGGCCGCGCGCCGTCCAGCAGCTCCCCGCGCAGGAACACCTGCTTGATCGCGAAGTCGAACTGCCGGCCTTCCATCGCGCCGTGCCGCTGCCGAGAGCGCATCTCATGCGGTGCGATCGTGGTCGTGCCCCTGGGGTCGACGAGGGCGATGTCGGCGTCGTATCCGGGCGCGATCGCGCCCTTGCTCTGCTCCAACCCCGCGAGGCGCGCGGGCGCCTCGCTCACCCAGCGCGGCGCGAGCCACACGTCGCCCAGCTCTTTGGCCAGCTGCAAGCAGCTCAAGTACAGAGTCTGGACGCCCGGGCTCCCCGCGGGCGCCTCCCCGAACGGACGCGACTTCTCCTCATCGGTGTGCGGGGCGTGGTCGGTGCTGACTATCGAGATCACGCCCCGCCTGAGCCCGTCGACCAACGCTTGACGGTCGGCCTCGGTGCGGATTGGCGGAAGCATCTTCATCGCCGAGCCCACGCGGTCGAAATCGCCGGCGCTGAGGAGGAGAAACTGCGGACACGTCTCGAGCGTCAGCTCCGTGCCGATGCGGATCGCATCCTCGGCGGCCTGCAATCCCAGGGCGCTCGAGAGATGCGCGATGTGGAGGTGGACGCCGGTGTCCCGGGCGACCGCGGCCGCCGCCGAAAGTGCGACTGCCTCCGCCTCGGGCGGCCGGGACTCGAGCAAGTCGTCGTACGAGAGCAGCGGGCGGCGGAAGGCCGCCAGGACGGTCGGGTCTTCGGCGTGGATGGCGAGCGGCAAGGCCAGCCGCGCCACCACCGGCGCGAGCCGTGCCAGGGTGCCGTAGTCGGCGGGCGCCTCCAGGTCGGGGTCATCGACGCCCGGCGAGTAGAGGACCTGCTTCCGGCTCGTGCTGAACGAGTAGGCGAGGTAGGCCTTGAAGCCGACCGCCCCGGCGGCGCCCATCTCCTCCAGCTGCTCGGGCGTGCTCGTGGAGCGGATCAGGCCCCACAGGCCGAAGTCGACGCGCGCCTTGCTCCGGGCCAGGGCCGACTTGGCCTCGAGGACGCCTGCGCTGTCCACCGCCGGCACCGTGTTCGGCATGTCCAGGACCACGGTCACGCCACCCGCGGCAGCGGCCTCGGTGAGAGAGGCGAAGTCCTCCTTCTCGGGGAATCCAGGGTCCCGGCTGTGGACATGTGCGTCGACACCGCCCGGCAGCACGTACAGGCCCCTGGCATCGAGGACCTTTCCGTTGGCGCGGAGGCTCGGCTCGACGCGCGTGATCACTCCGTCGGTGATCAACACGTCGGTCTCGCGCGCCCCGTCGGGCGTGTAGACGGTGCCGCCCTTGATCAGGAGCTCAGTCAAGCTCGAGGTCTTGAATGCGGTACAGCGGGGAGTACGGGATCCCGGCTTCGCGGATGTTTTCCTCGCCGCCTTCCCCGCGGTCGAGCACGACGACCAGGTGGATGACCTCCAGGCCGGCACCGCGAAGCGCATCGATGGAGCGCAGCGAATCCCCACCAGTGGTTACAACGTCTTCGATGACCGTCACTTGCTCCCCCGTTGCGAAGCGCCCCTCGAGCTGCTTGGCGGTACCGTATCCCTTCGGCTCCTTGCGCACCAGGACGAGCGGAAGGCCGGTCTCCATGGAGACCACCCCTCCGAGCAGGACGGCGCCCAGCTCCGGCGCGGCGAGTCTTTGCGTTTCGCGCGGCACGAGCTTCGCCAGGTTGGCGCCGATCCGCTTCAGCAGCGCCGGGTCGGTTTCGAAAAGGAACTTGTCGAAGTAGCGATTGGAGCGCTTGCCCGAACGGAGGACGAAGTCGCCCTTCAGGTACGAGGCCGCGACAAGGTCGCGCGCCAGCGCCTCCCGCTCACCCACCACGCGCTCAATCTAATGGATAAAAGCACGCCGCCTTGTGTTCTTCGCCGAACGACTCGAGCGGCGGAACTTCCTCCGCGCAGTGCTCGCGTGCGCGCGGGCAGCGCGTGCGAAAGCGGCAACCTGAGGGCGGATTCACCGGCGACGCGACGTCGCCCTGGACGATTAGACGTTTCCGCTGCAGCTCTATTTTCGGATCGGGAATCGGGATCGCGGAGAGGAGAGAGCCTGTGTAGGGGTGTCGCGGGCGCCGGTACAGCTGGCCTCCGGGCGCGACCTCCATGATCTTGCCCAGGTACATCACCGCGATCCGGTTGGAGATGTGCTTGACGACCGACAGGTCGTGGGCGATGAACAGGTAGGTCAGCTTGAACTTCGACTG
>VBJE01000042.1 GCA_005879675.1 Chloroflexota bacterium | reverse complement strand
CACCGCCTTCTTGGTCAGGCTGCGCGTGACCTCGACGTGATCCATCTCCTGGAGCGAGCCCATTCCCCAGCGCGCGATGGGCGCGCGGCCGCCGATGACGAAGAGCGGGCTGTCGTTGGCCAGTGCCTGCGCCAGCGCGGAGGTGGAGTTCGTCACGCCGGGGCCGGCGGTCACGGCGGCGACGCCGCACTCGCGCGTCACCTTCGCCCAGCCCTCGGCCGCGAACGCGGCTGACTGCTCGTGGCGGACGTCGATCAGGCGGATGCCATGCTCCGCGGCGCCCATGAGCACCGGCCAGATGTGGCCGCCGTTGAGGGTGAACAGGTGGCTGACGCCTGCGCGCTTGAGGGCGAGGGCGACCAGCTCTCCGGCGTTGCCGGAGTCGCTCACTCCGCGATCGCGTGGGGCATCGCCGGCGTGTTGAACGCCGCGTGCGGCGATCCCTCGCGCCCGATGACGATGACCCCGCCCAGCGCGCCGAGCGCCTTCCCGAGGTGGTCGACAGCCCCCCTCGCGACCGAGACAGGATCCATTCCGTGCTGCAACTCGACCAGCATGAGGCGGGCCAGGCCGAGCCGGATGTACGCCTCGCCTTGCCCGGTGCCGCACACCGCGCCAAACCGGTCGTCGGCGTAGAAGCCCGCTCCCGCGATCGGCGAGTCGCCGATGCGACCCGGGAGCTTGCCCCTGATGCCGCCCGTCGAGACCGCGACGGCCAGGTGTCCGCCGGCGTCGCGCGCGACCGCGCCGACCGTGTCCGCGCCCTCCATCAGCTCCTGGCGCTTGCGGTCGGTGATGAAGACGGACGGGTCGGCCATCTCGAGTCCGTGATCGCGCGCGAAGCGCGACGCGCCGGCGGCGGCGAGCAGCACGTGGCGGCCGTCCTCCATGACCGCGACGGCGAGGTCGATCGGGTGCCGGACGTCGCGCAGGCACGCCGCCGCGCCGACCCGAAAGCCGTCGCCCTGCATCACGCCGGCGTCGAGCTCCACCTCGCCGTCCGCGTTGAGGCAGGCCCCGATGCCGGCGTTGAGGAGCGGCTCATCTTCCATGTGCCGGACCGCGGCCACCGCCGCCGCCAGCGCCCCCTCGGCGATGCTCGACCAGCCGGCGTCGCGCGCCCGGTCGACGGCGGCCTGCCGGGCCGCGAGCTCGTCGTCGGGGACCGTGCCGGCGCCGCCGTGGACGATCAGGGCCGGGCGGGCCGAAGGGAGGCTGCCGGTGCGGCTAGTAGGCCAGGGTTTCGGACTCGGGCCAAAGCCCGCGGCGCTCGACGAACCGCCGCTCGGCCACGCGCCGGTCGAAGGGATGCAGGATGCGCCGGGTGGCAGCAGCCCGGTCGGTGGTACGGCGCTCGCCAAAACGCCTTTCCGTGCCTGATCGCCGGTCGCCCTGGCGTCGCTCGGGGCCACGCTCCGTCATGTCCACCACCCTCCTCCGGTTTGCCCGACGATGCTACCGCATCTCGGTCCGGTTTTAAGGGGTTTGTCACGAAGTCACGATGGAAATTCGGACGCTGCGCGCTGAAGCGCCGACAGTTTTTGGTCGAGGCGGCGCTCGGAGGCGCGGCGCTCCAGCTCATCCCCTTCGCCGAGGTCCACGAAGCTCGCGTAGCCTGCCAGCCGCGGGTGCACTTCCCTGACACGAAGGAACATCTGCTGGGCGACCCAGCGGTAATCCGGGTGCCCCTGGGGCGTCGTCCGCAGCTCGCACAGGTGGAAGACCTCGCGCAGGTTGGCGCGGAAGTACCAGCGCACGTGGAAGGCGATCGGCACGACGTACTGGGCGACCGCCGAGCCCAGCTCGCGCTCCAGCGCCAGGTGCACGGCCGCTGCTTCCTCGACGGCTCGCGAGAAGTCGTCGCCGAGGCCTAGCTCCACCAGGCCGCGCGGCAGGTCGTACCCCAGCGAGGTTGCGAGCAGCTGCCGGTCCTGCGTGAGCATGCGGTGGCGGTGGAGGTCCCGATAAGCCGCGAAGTTGGCGGTGATCTCGAACACGTACTGCGCGTGCTCCAGGGCCCGGGGCGCCCGCTGACGCCGGTTCGAGCGGCCGGCAAAAAGGGCGTCCAGGACGGCCTTCGGGTCTCCGCCCTGCTCGTCGAGGGGCAGGTTGGAGTACGGGAACAGCGCGGCGGCCACGACCTTGCGCTCGGCGTCGGGGTCGAACTCGAGCAGCCGCACGGTGGGCGGGGTCGAGGATGGCTCTCCTCGACGAGCCCGGCGTGCCGTCGCGACGCGCACGCCTGCCATGCGCTCGGCCGCCGGCCGCCCGTACCGGTCGTCGAGCGCCCGCCTGACAAACGAGGGGATCACGAGCGACAGCTCGCGGTGCAGGTCGGTCGCCAACCGCCGGCACTCGGGCAGCTCGTGCCCCGCCATCTTGGTGATCAGGTACTCGAACGCCCGCCCGTTGCCAAACAGGCCGAGGTTCGTCAGCGTCCCCGCCGGGAGAAGACCGCGCAGCAGGTCAAGCGCCTTGGCCCTGGTCGCCGACCTCCACGCCCGGTCGGTCTCGCCTTCCTCCTGCGGAAACTTCTCCCGGATCGCGAGGGTCACAGGCTCGACGAGCCGGCTGTAGGTGGCGAAGAGCGCGTCGGCGGCCGGCTCGTAGTCGGGGTGCGAGAGCTCGGGCCCGCGGTGGTAGAGGTACCTGCCATCGGCGCCGGGGCGGTCGAAGCGCACGTAACGGGTCGACTTCTCGAGCGGCGACACGCCGATCCGGCTGTCCTCTAGCGCTTTGGCGGCCAGGATGGACGCCTGCTCGACGGCGACGTGAGCGCCGGCGAGCTCGGCCACCGAGTCGTCGCCATATCCCACCAGGACTCGCTCGTAGAACTCCTCGGCACGGCGCACCGCCACCATGTCGTCGTCCGACGGGGGTGTCCCCGCGAGGCGGTCGAAGCCGGAATCCGGCTCGTTGATGAACTCGTCGAGCAGCACCCGCCGCAGGCTCTTCTCGGTCCTCGAGTAGCGCGAGAACAACGCGCCCTTGACCACCTCGGGCAGGTTCCGCAGGGCGAACACAGGCCGGTCGAGGTTGGTGAAGTACCGCTCCAGGAGCTTGTGCTCGGCGGAGTCGAACTCGGTACCTGCCACGTATGTATTCTCCCTCTCCCCGGAGGGGGCGATGGGGCGGATTGCAATATCTTGGGTTCAGCGGGGCGCCAACCACAACCTATCGGCCCTGTAGTAGAGGTTGTCCCCGGATTGTCCCCAGCTGTGTTAAAAGCCGGCGGCGAAACGGCAACCCCTCGTTCATCGATTGGGTGGCGAGATGGAGACAGGTGGTGGCGGATCGGGCCACGCTCGCCGCCGGCCACGCCGACCCCGGCTACTGGGACCGCCGCGCCCGCAGCTACGCCCGCTCCACGCACGGCCGGAGCGACGAGTTTCTCCAGGTGCTCGAGCCCTACCTCTCCCCACGAAAGACCCTGGTCGACGTGGGCGCAGGCACAGGGCGGCACGCCACGCCCCTCGCCGCACGCCTCGAGTGGGTGACCGCGGTGGAACCTTCGGACGGCATGCGCTCGCACATTCCGCCGCGCGACAACATGACCATCGTCGCGAGCACCTGGGAGGACGCCGAGGTCGCCACCGCCGACCTCGTGATCTGCAGCCATGTGCTCTACGGTGTCGCGGATCCCGTCCCGTTTCTCGACAAGATGCAGAAGGCGGCGCGCGAGCGCGTCTTCGTGATGATGCGCGAGACCGACCTTCCCCATCCCGCCGCCGAGATTCGACGAAGACTGTTGGGCGATTCGGGTCCCAGGCTGCCCAGGTTCAGCGACCTTTTCATGCTCCTGCTGCAGATCGGGGTCGCTGCGGATGTCGACTTCATCCGCTATCCGATCGTCACGCGCTACGCGAGCATGGACGAGGCGTTGACCGACTGCCGCGCCCTGTTCGGCGACGGTTGGGACGAGCCAAGAGCACGAGCAGTGCTCGAAGAGCTGTTGCGCCGTGACGGCGATGAGCTCGTCTTCGACGGCGGCGTCGCGCTTTCTGGAGTCGCGCATTGGCAGCCACTGAAGACCTGACCCTTCGGCCGGTGAGGCGGGCGGACGAAGAGCGGATCCTCGAGATCACGAAAGACGTGTGGGAAGGGCGCGACTACATCCCGCGTGTCTTCGACCGCTGGGTCTCAGATGCAGGCGCGGAGTTCCAGGCGGCCGAGGTGGAAGGCGTCGTGGTCGGCGTGCAACGGCTGCGTCCCTACGCGCCGGGCCTCGTCTGGTACGAGGGCCTGAGGGTCGCCAGCACGCACCAGCGGCGAGGCATCGCCAGGACGATGCTGAATGCGGCGATCGAGGAGTCGCGGCAGCATGGATTTCGAGAGATGCGGCTCGCGACGACATATCAGCCCGCGGTCAATCTCTTCGAGTCGGCGGGGTTCCGACGCCTGGTGGAGATGCGCTGGTGGCGCGGCCTGCGCGTCGAAGGAGGCGAGCCGGCGCGCATCCCCGACCCCTCCGAGGCGGCCCGGCTCTGGTCGATGGTCTCGGCAAGTCCCGGCATCGAGACGTACGGCGGCGTCTGCCCGGACATGAACGGCGCTCGCGATCTGGACGCGGGCGAGATCGAGCGCCTGGCGCGGAACGGCCTGGTCCGGCTTGGGCCCGGCGGCCGCGCGCTCGCGCTGTTGCGGGAGCCGTGGGGGCAGAACATCGCGGTCTCGCTGCTGGCGGGGTCAGGCGGCGCGATGCGCGAGGTCCTCATGGCGCTTCGCTTCGAGGCCGACGCCGACGGTCTGAAGCACGTCACGGTCAACCTGCCTCCGGGGCACCCGGCGGAGGAGGACCTCAAGGCCACCGGATACGATTTCGCGGATGCCGAACGCAGTGCCTACATCTACGCGCTCGCTTTGTAATTGACGCGCCGGGCCCCACCCCCGACCCCTCCCCATGAATGGGTAGGGCCAGTCCCATGACCCGGAGGTACGTCATCCTCGGCAACGGCATCGCCGGCCAGACGTGCGCCGAAGACCTGCGCAAAGCCGACGCCGAGGCCTCGATCGTTATCGTCGCCGCGGAGCGGCATCCGCTCTACAACCGGGTCGCCCTTCCGCGATACCTGCGGGGCCAGGTGCGCCGCGAGAAGGTATTCATGCGCACGGCCGAGCATTCCGCCGCCCAGAACATCGAGATCCATTTCGAGACCTGGGCGACAGATGTCGACCTGCGCGAAAAGGTGGTGCACACCAACCGCGGACAGGAGCTCAAGTACGACGCGATCCTGATCGCGACCGGCGGCCGTCCCAAACCTCCTCCCTGGCCGGGCTCCTCGGAAGTCGCTGCGTGCCTCGGCTTCCAGACGCTCGACGACACCGACGCGATCATCGAGAAGGCCGACGCGTCGCGGCGCGTGCTAGTGATGGGCGGGAGCTTCATCGGCTACGAGCTCGCGGAGGGGGTGAGCTTCCGGCACAAAGCCCAGGTCACGTGGATCATGCGCGGCCCCTGGTTCCTGCGCTACGTGCTCGACGAGGAGGGGGGCAAGCTGTGCCGGCAGCTGGGCGAGGAGCAGGGCGTGCGATTCCTCACCTCGGACGAGGTGCAGAAGTTCAGCCGGAGCAACGGCCGCTACACCGCCGAAACGGTCAACGGCGAGAAGGTGGACTTCGACGTCCTGACCTATGGCGTCGGCCTCGATTACTACACGGAGCCGGTCCGCAACGGGCTGGAGCTGAACAAGGGGATCGTCACCGACTCCAAGCTGCGCACCTCAGCGCCGGACACATACGCGGCCGGCGACATCGCCGTCTTCTACGACCTGATGGTCGAGCGCCACAACCAGATGGGCACGTGGGACAACGCCGAGGCGCATGGCAAGGTCGCGGCCCGCAACATGGCCGGGGCGGACGAGGACTTCTTTGACGTGCCCACGTACACGACCACGATGTTCGGCTCCACGCTCGCGGTCATGGGTGTGACGCCCGACGTGCAGCCGGGGCTCGAGTCGGTGCGCACCTTCAGCTTCGAGGAAAAGTTCTATCGCAAGCTCTTCTTCAAGGACGACCGGCTCGTCGGCGCGATCATGATCGGCCCGCCGAAGGGACGGAAGAAGCTCATCGAGATCATGCGCTCGCGCCAGAAGATCGAGCGGCCCAGGCAAGAGCTGCTGGATCCGGCCAACCTCAAGGAGGCATAGGTGGCGCCGGAGTACGCATTCTTCACCCGCTGGCGGCTGCGCGCGACCGCGCGGGAGGTGTACGACGTGCTCGCGGACCCGTTCGGCCTGGCGCGCTGGTGGCCCTCCGTCTACCTGCAGGTCACCGAGCTCACGCCTCCCGATCCAGCCACAGGCAAGGGTCGCGTGGTCGCACTCCACACCAAAGGCTGGCTGCCCTACACGCTGAAGTGGAACTTCGCGGTCACCGAATCGACGCCCCCGGCCGGTTTCAAGCTCGTGGCCCACGGCGACTTCGAGGGCACGGGCGTGTGGACGCTGCGGCAGGACGGCGAGCATGTCGACGTGACGTACGACTGGCGGATCTCGGCCGAGAAGCCGCTGCTTCGCTACGGCACCTTCATCTTCCGGCCGATATTCGCCGCCAACCATCGCTGGGCGATGGCACGCGGCCTGGAGAGTCTCGAGCTCGAGCTGCGCCGCCGCCGCGGGGAGCTTGTCGGGTCGCCGCCAGGGCCGACGTTCGCCCGCCGCTAGTCGCGCGGCCGTCGTATCGTTTGCTGAGGAAAGATGGCGTTCGCTTACAGCGAAACCGCGCAGGCGATCCGGCAGGTGCTGGGATCGGTGCTTCGGGCCCGCCGCGAGGCGGCGCGGCGCACCCTGAGCGAGGTCGCCGCGGAAGCCGGCCTGTCGCCGGCGCATCTTTCGGAGGTCGAGCGTGGCCGAAAAGAGGTCTCGATCGAGCGCCTGATCGCGGTCG
>VBJE01000041.1 GCA_005879675.1 Chloroflexota bacterium | reverse complement strand
GGCCGTAGAAGACGATGAACAGGATCAGGGCGAACTGCGGGGTGCCGAATACATAAGGAAGGAGGAGCAGCGACAGCCCGCGCAGCCCGTAGTAGTAAAACAGCAGCCAGCGGCTGTCGAAGCGGTCGGTGAGGTAACCCGAGGCAAGCGTGCCGATGACGTCGAAGACGCCGATCACCGCCAGCAGGCTCGCCGCCGCGACCTCCGCCATCCCATGGTCCATCGAGGCGGGGATGAGGTGCGTGCCGATGAGGCCGTTGGTCGAGGCGCCGCAGATGAAGAAGCTCCCACCGAGCAGCCAGAAATCGCGCGAGCGCACACCCAGCCGAAGTCCGCGAAACGCGTTGACGATGGGGCTGCCTGTCTGCGCGGGCGCGAGGTCGGCCTGGGTCGCACCCAGCGCGCGGAGCCCGACGTCGCTAGGCCGGTTGCGCAGAAACAGCGCGACGACGGGCACGACCGCCAGCGCAGCCAGGGCGACGGTGATCGCCGCCCAGCGCCAACCGGCGTTCTCCGCCAGCCACCCGAGCCCGGGCAGAAAGATGAGCTGACCGGTCGCGCCGGCCGCGGTCAGCGCTCCGAGCACAAGCCCGCGGCGATGGACGAACCATCGGTTGGCGACCGTCGCGGCGAGGACCGAGGCCATGCACCCGGTCCCCAACCCGACCACGACCCCCCACAAGAGATAGAGCTGCCACGGCGCGTTCATCACCGTGGTGAGCAGGGCGCCGGTGGCGACGGTCGTGAGCGCGCCGACCGTGACCACACGCAGCCCGAAGCGATCCATCAGGGCCGCGGCGAACGGCCCGGTCAGGCCGAAGAGGATGAGGTTGATCGAGACCGCGATCGAGATCACCGCGCGGTTCCAGCCGAACTCGTTCTGCAGCGGAACGATCAGCACGCTCGGCGTGGCCCGGAATCCGGCCGCGCCCATGAGCGCGATGAACGTCACCGCGGCGACGATCCAGGCATAGTGGACGCGCTTCATCGGGCTAACTGTTCCAGAACCCCCGAACCTCGGTCACGATTTCATCCCAGCAGTGGCCGAGCTGTACCCCGAGATCGAGCCCTACCTGCGCGGGCTTCTCGATGTCGGCGACGACAACCACATCTACTGGGAGGCGTGCGGCAACCCCGATGGCAAGCCGGCCCTGATGGTGCACGGCGGCCCCGGGTCCGGATGCGCGCCTGCGTTTCGGAGGTTCTTCGACCCGATGGCATACAGGATCGTCCTGTTCGACCAGCGAAGCTGCGGACGCAGCACGCCGCACGCGTCAGATCCGACCACGGACCTCGCCTCCAACAACACGGCTTCGTTGGTCGCGGACATGGAGAGGTTGCGCCGGCACCTCGGGATCGAACGCTGGCTCGTGGTAGGCGGCTCGTGGGGCAGCACCTTGAGCCTCGCGTACGCGGAGGAGTTTCCCGACCGCGTGAGCGAGATGATCCTTTTCGGCGTCACGACCGGTCGCCACAGCGAGCTCGATTGGGCGTTCCGCGGCGGGGCCTCGCTCTTCTTCCCAGCGCAGTGGGCCCGTCTCGCCTCTTACGCCGGCCGCGACGACGTCGTCGGCGCCGTCGCGGACCTGCTCGGCGATCCCGATGAGAAGGTGCGGCGAGAGGCCGCGAGGGAATGGTGCTTGTGGGAGTCGGCCACGCTCGCCTGGCCGCCGGCGCACGAGCTGGCCCCTCGCTTCGAGGACCCGGACTATGCGCTCGCCTTCGCCCGCATCGTGACCCGATTCGTCCGCCACAAGCTGTGGCTCGAAGATGAGGTCCTGCTGCGTAATGCCGATGCGCTCGCCGGCATTCCGGGCGTGCTGATCTGCGGCCGGCTCGACCTCCAGGCTCCGATCGCGAGCGCCTGGGACCTGTCGCGAGCGTGGCCGCGGGCCGAGCTCGTGATCGTGGACGATGCCGGACACGGCACCGGCGGTGGCATCGGCGAGGAGATCGTGCGGGCCGCGGACCGATTCGCCGCCGGCTAGGCCTGGGGCGAGCTGAAGAGCGTCAGCTGGATCGCGTCAGGCCCGACAAGCCTGACGTT
>VBJE01000213.1:6927-7489 GCA_005879675.1 Chloroflexota bacterium | reverse complement strand
ACGGGTTGGGACCTCCAGGTGGCGGATGACGTGAGCGAAACGACACCGCCGACCGAGGCCGAGCTTGCCGCGATCAGGCGATTTGACCCCGACGGTTTCTGGACGCGGGCGTCCTAGGCGCTGCTCACGGCCTCGCTCGCGTGCGCGCGGCCATGATGAGCCGCTTCCATCTCTTGCGGTCCTCGATGCGGATTCGCGCGTCCGACCTGGCCGCGATGGCCCGCAGCTCGCGCTGCAGCTTGCGGTAGCTCTGCAGGCGACCTGGGTCGAGGCTGCCGTCGGCGAGGGCTCCCTTGATCGCGCAGCCGGGCTCGGTCTCGTGACCGCAATCGCTGAACCGGCAGCGAAGCGCCAGGGCCTCGATGTCGTCGAAGACATCGCCCAGGGCATCCTCGCCCTCCCAGAGCTGCGCCTCTCGCAGGCCCGGCGTGTCGATGATCATCCCGCCTCGCGGCAGCTGGACAAGCTGACGGTGACTGGTCATGTGCCGCCCCTCGCCCGAGCGCTGATCGATCTCGCGCGTGCGCATGAGCTCGGTGCCGAGGATGGCGTTGATCAGAGT
>VBJE01000213.1:0-6903 GCA_005879675.1 Chloroflexota bacterium | reverse complement strand
CCCTCGATGGCGTCCACCCCTTCGCCGGTGACGCTGCTGGTCACGATCACGGGAGAGCCGGCGGCCACCGACTCGAGCTCCACGCGCATCGCGGCGACGGATTCGAAGACGTCGGCCTTGGTGACGACGACCACCGGCGAGGCGCCGCTCTGCCACGCGATGGTCAGGTAGCGCTCGACGCGACGGACGTTGACGTCGGTGGCCGCGACGACGACGAACGCGACGTCGACGTTCGTGGCCAGGATCTGCCGGCGATTGAGGTCGCCCGCCGCGCGACGCGAGAACAGGGTGCGGCGCTCGACGATGCCGCGGATATCGCCCCCGTCGAGCACGACCCAGTCGCCCACCGCGGGGTCGACATGCCTGGCGAGCGCGCGCAGGACCGCGTCCCCGTCGTGAAGAAGGTAGTCGGCGCCGTAGTCGGCGATGACCCGCGCGGGCGCGGCGCCAGGCGGCGCGATCTCCATGAACTTGTCCTGGAAATGGCGATCCCAGCCCAGCGAGGCGAGCTGGGAGGTTGGTCGAGACAACTCGAAATTCCTCCGGAACGACGGGTGGGCGTTATCGGTCCGCCCGGGGAGGAAGTCTTAGATCAACCCTCTGGAGGCGGCCGACGGCCGGAAACCAATCAACGCAACTTCAGCCATCACGCCCACCTCCTGTGTTTGATCCGTGGGCCAGAGTCTACTCGCCCTTGAAGTCCGGTTTGCGCTTCTCTCCGAACGCCTTGATGCCCTCGTTCGCGTCCGTGGAGACGAACACGCGGCTGATCGCTTCGCGCTCGATCGCCAGGCCGACGTCGAGCGGCGTGGCGAAGCCCTGCGTCACCGCGAGCTTGGCGTGACCCAGCGCCACGCTCGGTCCCGCGGCCAGTTTCTTCGCGTACTCGATGGCGGCATCGCGACAGGCTGCAGCGTCGGGGAACAACCGGTCGAGGAGGCCCAGCTCCTTTGCCTGCCCCGGCGGCATGGTCGTCGCGTTGAGGATCAGGTCGAGGCCCCGGGACAGTCCGACGAGGCGTGGAAGCCGCTGCGTACCGCCTGAGCCGGGAAACAACCCGAGGTTGGTCTCCGGCAGCCCGATCTGATACGAGCCTTCGGCGGCGAAGCGAAGGTCGCACGCGAGGGCAAGCTCGAAACCGCCGCCGAGGCAGTGGCCGCTGATGGCGGCGATGAAGACGATCGGGGTGTTTTCCATCTTTCGGAACGACTCGTGCGCGAGAAGGGCGGTCATGACTCGCGACCGCGTCGTGCCCGAGGCGAATGCGCTCACGTCCGCGCCGGCGGAAAAGAACTTCTCGGACGCGCTCGCGACGACGACGGCGTGGATGTCCTCGTCCGCGCGCACGTCGTCGACGGCGCCGGCGAACGACCGCAGGAAGGCATAGTCGTAGCTGTTCGCGGGCGGGCGGTCGAGGACGATGACCCCCACGCCACCCTGCTTCTCCAACCTCACCGCCATGTCAGGCCCTCCCAATCCGCTCCCGCCACGAACACGTTCATTATCGAAGGAGCAGCGGAAGGGGCTGTCGCGTTAAATACGCCGCGTTGGAACTACACACCTACGAGATCCTCTACGAGACCGAGGCGACCCACTGGTGGCTCACGGCGCGGCGCAACATCGTCCTCGATTGGATCCGGCAGCGATATCCCGGCCGCACCGACCTCCAGGTCCTCGACGCCGGGTGCGGCACCGGGCTGATGCTCCAGGAGCTTCGCAGCCTCGGCACGACCGAAGGCGTCGACATCTCCGACGAGGCTCTGCAGTTCTGTCGCAAGAGAGGGCTCACCAACGTGCGCAACGCCGACGTCATGCACCTGCCGTTCGCGTCGGGCTTTTTCGACGTCGTGACGGCGCTCGACGTCCTCGAGCATCTCGACGACGACGTCGGCGCGCTGCGCGAGCTGCGCCGCGTGCTCAAGCCGGGCGGTCGAGTCTTCGTGTTCGCCCCGGCGCACCGCTGGTTATGGAGCCTGCAGGACGACATCTCCCACCACAAGCGCCGCTACGTCGCTCGCTCGCTTCGGGACGCCGTAATCGCAGCCGGGCTGAACGTCGACCGGGAGACCTACGTCTCGACGTTTCTCCTGCCCGTCATCTACCTGGGTCGCCAGTGGTTGAAGATCAGGCGGCGGTTCCACGACTACGACACGGAGAACGACCTGCACCCTCGCTGGTCGAATGGAATCCTTCGCCGCATCTTCGAGCTCGAGATCCCCGTGCTGCGGCGAACCGACATGCCGTTCGGCGCCTCGCTCCTGTGCGTCGCCCGCAGGCCGGAATGAAGCCTCGCCTGGTCGAGCTGCTCGCCTGCCCGGCGTGCGGGGGCGGGCTGGAGCTGGAGAGCGGCGTGCCCGATCCCGACTGCCCCGCGGAGATCGCGACCGGAGAGCTCGCGTGCGACTCGTGCTCGCGGCGCTACCCCGTCCGCGGTGGCGTTCCGCGTCTTTTGCCCCAGGACCAGCCGGACGTGGTGCGGCGCACCGCGGCCGCTTTCGGCTGGCAGTGGCGCGAGTTTGCCGAGCTCCACGACGAGTACGAGGCGCAGTTCCTGGACTGGATCGACCCTCTGCAACCCGATTTCTTTCGCGACAAGGTCGTCCTCGATGCGGGTTGCGGCAACGGCCGGCACGCCTTCCACGCCGCCCGCTACGGGGCGCGGGAAGTCATGGCGATGGATCTGAGCGACGCGGTCGAAGCCGCCTACGCCAACGTGGGCAGGCTCGACAACGCCCACGTCGTCCAGGGCGATCTCCACCACCCGCCGTTCCGGTCCGGCGCGGGCGGGGGGCCGTTCGACTTCGTCTACTCGATCGGCGTGCTGCACCATCTCCCCGATCCCGAGGCGGGTTTCCGATCGCTGGTCCGGTTCGTGCGGCCCGGAGGGGCGATCTTTGCCTGGGTGTACGGCAGCGAGAACAACTCCGTGGTCCACCGCTTCATCAACCCGCTGCGCCAGAGCGTGACCACTCGCATCCCTCCGCGGACGCTGCCGGTGCTGGCGTGGCCCATGACGGTCGTCCTCCATTCGATGGTGAAGGGGGTGTACCGACCGCTGCGCCGGACGCCGTTGTTCGAGCGGTTGCCGTCCCACGACTATCTCTACAGCCTGTCGAGCTTCAGCTTCCGGCGGAACTACAACATCGTCTTCGACCATCTCGTGGCGCCGGTGGCGTTCTACCTGCGGCGCGAGGAGTTCGAAAGCTGGTTTCGCCACAGCGACCTTCGCGACGTGAGGATCAGCTGGCGCAACCGAAACTCGTGGCGGGGATTCGGCCGCGTCGCGGGCTGATCTCCTCCGACCTCGATAATTAGGCGTAGCAGGCCGAACGAACAATCAACGGGGGTGGCGCATGGCGACGATGATCATCGAAGGCGACCGGACCAAGGCCGCGTCCGGCAAGACGTACGAGGTCCGCAACCCGGCCACCGGCGAGGTCGTCGACGAGGTCCCGGCCGGAGGCGCGGCGGACGTCGACCGGGCGGCCCAGGCGGCCGCGAAGGCCTTCACCACCTGGTCGAAGATGCCCGCGAACAAGCGCGCCGAGATCCTGCACAAGGCCGCGCAGCACATGCTGGGCAAGGTCGAGCACATCGCGCCGATCCTGACCAAGGAGCAGGGCAAGACGCTGCTCGAGTCGCGCATCGAGGCGCAGCGGTTCGGCGAGAACATCGCGTGGTTCGCGGACCTCGCGGACAAGGTTCACGGACAGCATGTCCGGCTGCCGGACCTCACCACGTACGGGCTCGTCGTCCGCAGGCCGATCGGCGTCTGCGGCGCGATCGTGCCCTGGAACTTCCCGCTGACGCTGGCCGCCAACAAGGTCGCGCCTGCGATCGCCGCCGGCAACACGGTGGTGCTGAAACCCGCGAGCACGACACCGCTTTCGACGCTCGCGTGCATAGAGGCGCTCATCGAGGGCGGACTGCCGGAGGGCGTCGTCAACGTGGTTCTCGGCCAGGCGACGGGTGAGGCGATCGTGAGCCACCCGCTGATCCGGAAGATCGCGCTCACGGGCTCCACCCCGACCGGAAAGAAGGTCATGGCCCGCGCGGCCGAGGGATTGAAGAAGGTCACCCTCGAGCTCGGCGGCAGCGACCCGTGCATCGTCCTCGACGACGCAGACCTCGAAGGCGCGGCCCGCGCCATCTCCGTCGGGCGATTCTTCAACTGCGGCCAGGCCTGCCTGGCGGTCAAGCGCTTATACGTCCAGGAGGGGGTGCACGACGCGCTGCTCGAGAAGCTCGTCGCGCGGGCTGCGAAGCTCAAGCCGGGCAACGGCCTGGACAAGGACAGCCGCATGGGGCCGATGCACAGCGAGACCCAGCGAGCCGAGGTCGAGGCGCAGGTCAAGGACGCGGTCGACCGCGGCGCTCGGGTGTTGTACGGCGGTGGCCGCCCGAAGGGCGCGGAGTACGACCGCGGCTGGTTCATCCAGCCGACGATCCTCGAGGACGTGCCCGACGGCTCGCGGATGTGGGCCGAGGAGGTGTTCGGCCCCGCCCTTCCCGTGCGCCGGATCAAGGACCTGGACGAGGGCCTTCGCCTGGCCAACGACTCCGAGTACGGCCTGGGCTCGTCGATCTGGACCACCAACATGGCCGCGGCGCACCGCGCGGTGGAGGAGCTGGAGGCCGGTTACACGTGGGTCAACGCCCTGCAGATCGCGCACGACGAGCTGCCCTTCGGCGGCACCAAGCAATCGGGCTTCGGCAAGGAGCATGGGCTGGAGGCCTTCCTGCAGTACACCGAGGAGAAATCGGTCGTCTACGGCGGAATTTGAGGTGCAATTTGAGCTGACCGCGCCGGGTGATCAGTGGCCGTGAGGCTCGGGCTCGCGGTCGTCGGCGTCCTGGTGCTGCTCGCGGGGGCGGTGTTCGCCGGGCAGGGGCTCGGCTACATCCCGGGCAGCTACATGACAGGCGACATCAAGTGGTTCTGGATCGGGTCGGGGATGGTCGTGGTCGGGCTGGCGCTGGGCGCGGTGGGATTACGCCGACCGGCTAAGGGGACTTAAGCCCCTCACCCTGACCCTCTCCCCGAGGGGGAGAGGGGACACGTCGCTCGCTCCGACGGGAGAGGGGACTCGTCCTCGCTCCGAGGGGGAGAGGGGACACGTCGCGCGCGCGCTTCAAGGGGTTGGTTGACCGGTTTTAGGCCGTTCTGCCGTTGATCCTGTCCCAGTGGCCCTGACACTCGACGCACCGCGTGGCCGCCGGCTGATACTTCAGCCTGGCTTCAGGGATGCGCCGTGCGCAGCCCTCGCAGATGCCGTAGGTGCCCTCGCGAACCCTCTCCAGGGCGCGCTCGACCTGCTCCCTGTTCTGGTCCAGGAGGTGGACCAGGATGTCGCTGGTCTCGCGGTCCGACAGCGCCTGCGCGAGGTCGGTCTCCTCCGGAATGCCCGTGATCACACCGCCGACCACGTCGTTCAGCGGCCGGTGCAGGCCCGCCTCCTCGCCGCACTGGGCGGCCAGGAGCTCGAGCCGCTTCCTGTCAGCCTCGAGCCTCTCCTGCGGAGCGGTCTCCATCTTCTTGCGGATCGCCATTGCTAGATCCCCCCTCTCCAAACTCAGTACCGAATCCGGCGCCGTTTGGACTTCGAGAGCAGAACGCCTGCATCGATATGCGTACCCGCTCCCGCACAATTAGTCGCCGGATGCCATCCCCGCCGCCATTTCCCCCGATGATCCTGATCGCGGCCCTGGTGCTCGCGCTGGCCGCTTGCCAGCCGGGCTCCAACCCGCGTGCGGTGCCGAGCGTACCTCAGATCGGCGGCGATCTCAAGTGCTCAACCGGCGACCATGCGTACAAGGATCCCCAGCTCGGCTGGGGTTTCTGCTACCCGAGCACCTGGAAGTACATCGAGCGCTCCCAGGCGCTGGACGACCCCAAGGGAATCGACCTGACCTTCGACTTCACCTGCCTGAGCAGCTGCAAGATGTCCTCTCCCGACGCGACCTGCGCCAGCTCGCCTTCGCAACCCCAGTGCACGCCCGGCAACAACCTCTTCGGCTACATGATCGTCTCGACCTACGAACGGGGCAGCTCGGGGGACCTCGCCGGCTGGGCCGCCACCAACATCAAGCCCTCACCGAAGCTGGATGCGATCTCATGGGGCAACGCCGTCGAGGCGGACAAGATGGCCGACGGACGGCTCATCGCCTTGACGCCGCATTTCGTGGTCATCCTCGACGTCCGTTCGGGGCCTCTCGACCTCGAGGGCGAGATGGCCTCGCGCCTCGGAACCTGGAAGTTCTCGCTCTAGGGCTGCAAGCCCCGCGGGGTTAGCTCGGCCGGCGGAACAGGGACTGCATCTTGATCGCAAGGCCCATGTCGCCCTTGATCTTGAGCTTCCCCTGCATGAAAGCCGCGGTCCCGTCCAGCTTGCCGGTCATGATCTTGACCCAGTCGCCGGCGTCGGCAAGCAGGGTGAGGTTCGGCGGCGTGCCCGGGTCGCCTTTGCCCGACTCGGCCTTGCCGTCGTGGATGTGCACCCACCACTTGCCGCCCCCGTCGCCGCTGAGGTCGAACTGGATCGTGGCGTTGGTGCTGCCGGCCTTCTCCGGGATCAGGAAGTTCGGCATGGCCTCGACGATCTGGTCGGGGGTCATCTGGACTTCGGACATTCGGCTCCTCCCAAACAGCGTTGATGTTTTCAGTACGTTCGAGTACGGCTCACCACTCATCTTAGAGCCGCAGGCGACAATGCCGGGATGGCCGTCGATCTGGCCCTGACCGAGGTTGCGGCAGGCGTCTTCGAGCTTCGTCTGCCCATCCCCTTCGAGGACGGCCTCGTCAACGTCTTTCTCTTCCTGGACGGGGATGAAGCCGATCTCCTCGACTGCGGCATGAACGCGGAGGACTCGCTCGAGGCCATCCACCGCGCGCTCGACCACCTG
>VBJE01000212.1:4333-6657 GCA_005879675.1 Chloroflexota bacterium | reverse complement strand
CGTCGCCGTCGGCAACCCGATGGGCTTTTCGGGGTCCGTCACGTCCGGGGTCGTCAGCGGGTTAGGCCGCTCGCTGGCGACCGCGGACGGCAACGGGCACCGGCGCTTCATCGAGGACGTCATCCAGACGGACGCGGCGTTGAACCCCGGGAACTCGGGCGGCGCGCTCGCCGACTCGCATGCACGCCTCATCGGCGTCAACACCGCCGTGGCCGGCATGGGTCTCGGCCTCGCCGTCCCGATGAACTCGACCACCAACGCGATCCTGGCGGCGTTGATGCGCAACGGCCGCGTCCGCCGCGCCTACCTCGGCATCGCGGGCGGCACACGTCCCCTGCCTCCACCGATGGCGGAGAAGCTCGGGCGCGCCGCAGGCGTGGAGGTGCACGAGGTGGTCAGCGGCAGCCCCGCGGCGAGCGGCAACCTCGTCGGCGGCGATGTGATCGTGTCTGTCGACGACGTCGGCGTGAGCAAGGCAGGCGACCTGCAGAGGCTGATGGTCGAGGCGCAGATCGGCTCTCGCATCACGCTCACGGTCCTGCGCGGCGAGCAGCTGATCAAACTCGACGTCATACCGGTCGAGCTGAAGTAACCTCGCCGGCGTGGCGAAGAACGCGATCCGCGACCTCCTCCGCGCGGGCGCCGGTTTTCGGATGTCGGACGTCGACCCCGACTCGACCCCCGGCCTGAAGGGCGGCAAGAAGAAGGCGCTCCGCGACATCGAGAAGCACACCGAGGAGCTGTTCGACCTCCACCAGCGCCTCTACGCCGAGCACAAGCGCTCGCTGGTCGTGGTGCTCCAGGGAATGGACACCTCGGGCAAGGACGGCACCGTCACCCATGTGATGCGCAACTTCAACCCCCAGGGCGTGCTGATCACCCCGTTCAAAGCCCCGACTCCGCAGGAGCGACGGCACGGGTTTCTGTGGCGGATCAGAAAGAGGCTCCCCCAGGCGGGCTTCATCGGCATCTTCAACCGCTCGCACTACGAGGACGTCCTCATCGCCCGCGTCCACCGCCTCGCCCCGCCGGCGGTGATCGAGCGCCGCTACGGCCAGATCAACGATTTCGAGCGAGGCCTTGCCCGCGGCGGCACCACCATCGTCAAGTTCTGCCTTCACATCTCGAACCGGGAGCAGCGCAAGCGTCTCGTCGACCGTCTCGAGGACCCGGACAAGCGCTGGAAGTTCAACGAGCAGGACATCGACGAGCGGGCCTACTGGGACGACTACATGGCGGCGTATGGGCTGGCCATAGCGCGCTGCTCGACGCGGAGCGCCCCGTGGTACGTCATCCCGGCCGACGACAAGACCTATCGCAACTGGGCGGTGACGATGGTGCTGGTCGAGACCTTGCGCCAGATGGACCCTCGATACCCGCGACCCAGGCTCGACATTCCTCGGCTCCTGGAGCGGCTCCAGGCGTAACAAGCGCCCTTGGGGTTTGCTACGTTAAGAATCGCTAAGTTCGGTTTGGGGGAGTGAGATGAACCGCATGCGAGTAGCCACCTGGCTTGTGGCTGCCTTCCTGGTCGCCGCCTGTGGGTCCAGCGGGGGCGGGGGCGGGGGAACCAACTCCTACTCGGGCAAGACGATCAAGCTCGGCGCGGTCCTATCCATCACAGGCGCCGGCGGCGTTTACGGGCCGCAGAGCCGCGACGGGGCGATGCTCGCCGTCAAGCAGATCAACGCCTCCGGAGGGGTCAACGGCGCCAAGATCGAGCTGACGGTCGAGGACGATGCCTCGGACAAGGCGCAGTCGGCGCAGAAGGCACAGACGCTGATCCAGTCGAACCAGGTCATGGCGGTCCTGGGCCCGACCCTCTCCAACTCCGCGGTCGCGGTGCACCCGCTGGCCGAGAGCTTGAAGACACCGATCCTGGCGGTGAGCACGACCGGCATCCACATCGTTCCGGACTGCAAGTTCCCCGAGACGACGGCGTGCAAGTACGTGTTCCGTGACAGCCTCGGCGAGGAGACCGCAATTCCCGACAACATCAAGGCCTACGCCGACGACTCTCACCCCAAGACGGGCGTGTTGCTCGTCGCCCAGGACGACAAGTTCTCGAGCGACGGCGGCAAGATCGTGCAGGCGACCGTCGGCACGTACAACATCCAGCTGCTCAAGACCATCCCGTTCAGCAAGAACGACGCCGACCTGTCGCCCTATGTGACCCAGGCGGTGCAGCTGAAGCCGGACGTGATCTTCATCACGTCGCTCGGCGGCATCCCGGCGAAGATCATGAGCGGAGCGCGCAACCAGGGCTGGCAGGGCCAGTTCCTGGGCGGCAACGGCTTCAACACCGCGACCGTGTCCAAGCAGGC
>VBJE01000212.1:0-4207 GCA_005879675.1 Chloroflexota bacterium | reverse complement strand
TTCACCGGCGTCCAGATCCTCGCCGATGCCGCCAAGCGCGCGAACCTGACCTTCAGCGACCTGGCAGGCGACCGCGAGAAGCTTCGCGGCGCGATGGAGAGCGTCAACATCCAGACGCCTCTCGGCCCGTTTCAGTTCACCGACAAACACGACGTGAAGCAGACGGTCTGGATCATCCAGATGGACGGCCAGGGCGGTTTCACACTCGTAAAGAAGATCGAGGCGAGTTAGGAAGGAGTGTTGGGGGAGCTCCACCCGCTCCCCCACCTCATTGCTGCGACGATGAGATGAGCTGATGGATCAGCAGATCCTCAACGCCATCTTCATCGGCTCGATCTACGCCCTGTTCGCGGTCGGCTACACGCTGGTCTTCGGCATCCTCGACATCCTCAACCTCGCCCACAGCGCGGTCTTCATGCTCGGCGCGGCACTCACGTATTCGCTGGTCGTCACCCACGGCCAGCCGTTCTGGATCGGGGCTGTGCTCGGCGTTGCGGCCTCGGCGCTCATCGGGCTCGTGATCGAGCACGTATGCCTGCGGCCGCTGCGGCGGCGTCAGGCGCCTCCAATCGCCGCCCTCATCTCCACCATCGGCCTCGCGCTGGTGATCGTGGCCGCGGTCGAGCAGGGCAAGAGCGGCAGCCTCTTCTCGTGGCTGTGGGTGGACGGCGCCAACTCGGTCGCGTTTCCGCCGGGGACGGTGCCGAACCCCACCTGGCACATCGGCGACCTGACGCTCGAGGCGAGCAAGGTCCTGATCATCCCGATCTCGATCGCGCTGATGCTGATCCTGGGCTATGTCATGCGCTTCACCCAGGTCGGGCGCGGGCTGCGCGCCGTGGCCGAGAACCCGCGCGCCGCGCGGCTGATGGGTCTCGACGTCGACCGCATGATCTCGCTGACCCTCGTCATCTCTTCCGCGCTCGGAGGGCTGGCCGGCATCCTCTTCGGGCTGGCGCTGGGCGACATAAGCCCTTACATCGGGCGCGACAACGTTGAGGTGCGCGGCCTGGCCGTGATCGTCCTCGGCGGCATGGGCAGCATCCCCGGCGCGGTGATCGGAGGCTACCTGCTCGGCCTGATCGAGATCCTCGCCCTGGTCACGTTCGGCAGTAACGCCCGCGGAGGCGTCGCGTTCGCCGCCCTGTTCTTGATGCTGGTGTTGCGCCCGCAGGGACTGTTTGGAACTCGCCTGCGAGAGCGGATTTAGCCGTGGACTTCTTCATCCAGCTCTTGAGCGACCCGATCGGGTTCTGGAACTCGCACACGCTGCTGATCTCGCAGATCGGGATCAACGGCGTCGTGGCCACGTCGATGTTCCTCGTGCTCTACTCGGGCCAGCTGTCGCTCGCGGCGCCCGGGTTCATGGCCATCGGCGCCTACACGTCGGTCCTTATGGAGCTGCACTGGCACACGCCCGTCGTCCTCAACGTGGCGGTCGCGGTGATCCTGGCGGGAATCGTCGGGTTGCTGGTCGGCCTCCCGGTCCTGCGGCTGCGCGGCGTTTTCCTCGCGATCGCCACCATCGGATTCATCGAGGCGCTGCACCTCGGCGTCATCCTCAACGTCCCCATCACCGGCGAGGGCCTCGGCTTGCAGCACGAGGCCGACCCGCTGGGAGGCGTGCCGATCATCCTGGTCTCGCTCGTCGCGGTGGTCTTCGTCGTCTGGCGGCTGACCAAGGGAAGGCTGGGCAGCGCGTGGTCGGCGATCCGCCAGGACGAGATCGCCGCCCTCAGCCAGGGCATCCACGTCGCTCGCTACAAGATGATCGCGTTCATCGCCAGCGCGCTCATCGCGTCATACGCGGGCGCGCTCGAGGCGCACCTCAACTTCTTCGTCGACCCCGGCGACTCGCAGTACGGGGTGACGCGCGCGGTCCAGGTCCTCACCTTCGCGGTCCTCGGCGGCAGCGGGTTTGTGATCGGGCCGGTGGTAGGCGCTCTGATCGTCACGTTGCTGCCCTACATCTTCGAAGGCGCCGGCGACTACATCAACATCATCGCCGGCATCTTCCTGATCGCCGTGATCATCTTCCGTCCGCAGGGCATCGTCGGCCGCGGCGGTCTGGCGATCGTGCGGCCCGCGTGGTGGCCACGCTCCAGGGTCAGTGCTCCTTCGCCTGGATGACGTCCGGCGGCACTTCGGCGGCGTCCACGCCGTCGACGGGGTGTCGCTGGAGGTCGAGCAGGGATCGATCCAGGGCCTGATCGGGCCCAACGGAGCCGGCAAGACGACGCTCGTCAACGTCATCACCGGCTACACGCGTTTCCAGTCGGGACGCGCGTGGCTCGAGTCCGACGAGCTGAGCGGTCTTCCCGCGCACCGCGTCGCGGGCCTCGGCATCGCGCGCACGTTCCAGAACATCAGGCTGTTCAAGGACCTCACGGCGCTCGAGAACGTGCTCATCGGCATGCACGTGCGCCGCCGTGACGACACGCTCGCCCAGCTGGGCACGCTCCCTGTGTTTCGCGGCAACGAGCAAGAGCTCATCAAGGACGCGCACGCGCTCCTCGAGACCGTCGGCCTTCCGAGCTCTGTCGGGCCGCGCCACGCCGCCACGCTGCCCTACGGCGACCAGCGGCGTCTCGAGATCGCGCGCGCGCTCGCGCTGCGGCCGCGCCTTTTGATCCTCGACGAGCCCGCCGCGGGGATGAACCCGTCCGAAAAGCAGGGCATGCGCGAGCTGATCGAGCGCCTCAACGCCGACGGGCTGACGATCCTCCTGATCGACCACGACATGCGCCTGGTGATGGGCGTCTGCCGCCGCGTCGCGGTGTTGAACTTCGGCAAGAAGATCGCCGACGGGACGCCAAAGGAGGTGTCGACCGACCCGACCGTGATCAAGGCCTACCTGGGCACCGGCGGCGAGCGGGAGGTGCGGAGCGCCCCGGGAGCGACGGGCGTCGACGAGGAGCGCGAGGTCGAGCAGGCCGCGGGCTCCAGCCGCGCGGCCCGCGAGCCGGAGAAGGCCATTCTCGACGTCGAGGACCTGACCGTCAGCTATGGGGCGATCGTTGCCGTCCGCGGGGTCTCATTTCGCGTTGCGGCCGGCGAGATCGTGGCCCTGATCGGCGCCAACGGCGCTGGCAAGTCGACGATCCTCAACACGCTGTCGGGGCTGATCCGGCCGGAGTCCGGAAGGGCAACATTCGACGGCCTCGACCTGGCGAACGCGAAGGCGTCGGCGATCGTCAAGCGCGGCCTGGTGCAGGTGCCGGAAGGCCGGGAGATCCTCGCCCGGCAGACGGTGATGGAGAACCTCGAGCTGGCGACGTGGGCGCGACGCGACGGAGCGACCACGCGCAGGCGGATCGAGGACGTGCTCAAGCGTTTTCCGATCCTGGGCGAGCGGCGGGACCTGAGCGCCGGGTCGCTGTCGGGAGGCGAGCAGCAGATGCTCGCGATCGCGCGCGGCCTGCTGGCACGGCCCCGGCTGCTGCTGCTCGACGAGCCGTCGTTAGGACTGGCGCCACAGATGGTGGACGAGGTCTTCCGCGCCATCGAGGAGATACACAAGGATGGGACCACGATCCTGCTGGTGGAGCAGAACGCACTGCGGGCGCTGGCGATCGCGGACCGCGCGTACGTGATCGAGACGGGCCGGATCCTCCTCAGCGGTTCGGGCGATGAGCTGCTGCACAACCCGGCGGTCAGGCGGGCTTACCTGGGGGGTTGATCGCCTCGGGCGCTAGCCCCATCCCCCGCCTTCGGCGGGTACTTCCCCATAAATGGGGAAGAGCCTTTGCAATAAAAAGGGCCCGAGCTTTCGCTCGGGCCCTTGCCTGGTCTCTTACTTAGGCGACGCGGACGCTCTTCGCGCGCGGGCCCTTCGGGCTCGACTCGATTTCGAACGAAACCTTCTCGCCACCCTGGAGGCCGTCGAAGTCACCCTCGGTGCCACTGCGGTGGAAAAAGTATTCCTGTCCGTCCTCGGCCTTGATAAATCCAAAGCCGCGATCCGAAACCAGCTTCTTGATGGTGCCTGTGGGCATTTCCATCTCCTATCTCTCGAACGGCGGGGCCTACTCATCTGGCGGGCCCGTTCGAGAAGATAGAAGCCTGCGCGTGAGCGCCGGCGCTTCGCCGGCTGCACACAGTATACCCAGATCCTCAGGAACCTATTCCGGCCGCCTCCGAGTGCCTCCTGGCACGTGACTGGTCGACCTCGGTGAGATGCCGCTTGCGCAGCCGCAGGTGCTTCGGC
>VBJE01000211.1:1134-4789 GCA_005879675.1 Chloroflexota bacterium | reverse complement strand
CGCGCAACCAGGTCGGCAAGGCTCCGTACGACCTGCGGCGCCAGTCCTTCCGATGGTTCGTCCATGAGCAGAAGACGCGGGCGCGTCATCAAGGCCCTCCCGATCGCGAGCATCTGCTGCTCGCCCCCCGACAGGGTGCTGCCGGCACTCGCGGCGCGACTCGCGAGCACCTCGAACAGCGAGTAGACCTGAGCGAGATCGCCTCCGCGCGAGGCAAGGGTCAGATTCTCGCGAACGCTGAGGGTCGTGAAGATGCGCCGGCCCTGCGGGACCAGAGAGAGGCCCCGGCGTGCGATTCGGTAGGAAGGCTGGCCGGCAACCGCGTGGCCATCGATCTCGACCGTGCCCGCGCTCGGTCGAATCGCGCCCGCGATCGCCATCAAGGTGGTGGTCTTGCCCGCGCCGTTGCGTCCGAGGAGCGCGACCGCTTCACCGGGGCCCACTGTGATGGTGACGTTGCGCACCGCCACGCTCGCGCCGTACCCGGCGGTCAGGCCGCTGACGGCGAGCCTGTTCGTGCTCGATTCAGAGCCCGCCAAGGTAAACCTCTTGCACGCGCGCGTTGGCGCGCACCTCAGTCGGAGTTCCGTCAGCGATCTTGACTCCATGGTCGAGGACTGTGATGCGCTCCGCCAGCGCGAAGACAGCATCGATGTCGTGCTCGACGATGACCACGGTGACCTCTTTGGGCAACGACCTGAGTCGCTCGAGAGTCTTTTGCCGCTCGTCTCCCGAGAGTCCGGCCATCGGCTCGTCGAGCAGAAGCGCTGAGGGAGATGCCGCCAGGGCCAGCTCCACCTCCAGGATTCGGCGCTCGCCGTGACCCAGTCTGCCGGCGGGCCGGCGCGCCAGGTGCTCGATGCCGCCGGCTTCGAGCCGTCGCGAGACTTCCTGATTGAGGCCGTCCTCGCTCCCTGGCCAGAACCGCCAGCCACTTCGGTTGCGGGCCCGCACGGCAAGCGCGATGTTGTCTGCGACCGTCAGCTGGCTGAACAGGGTCGAACGTTGGAACGTGCGTCCGAGCCCCAATCGAGCGCGCCGCCAAGGCGGAAGGGGCGTGGCGTCGCGACCGCCAAGGCGGACTGAGCCCTCGGTCGGTCGGTGCTCGCCGGCGATGACGTTGAGCAGCGTCGTCTTCCCTGCCCCGTTGGGACCGATGACGGCGCGCCGCTCACCGGCCGCGACCTCGAGATCGACCCGATTCAGCGCCGCCAGCGCCCCAAAACGAACGGTCAGGCCGACCGCCGACAGATCCACTTCAGGCCCTCCGCACCAGGCCGACGAGGCCGCCCGGCACGAAGAGCACGAACGCTATGAAGATTGCGCCAAGGATGAGCTCCCACCGCTCGAGATAGGTCGAGAGACCAAGCTGGGCGAACAAGACCACGAAAGCGCCCAGCACCGGGCCGATCAAAGAGCGTGCGCCCCCCACCACCACAGCGACGAGCGCCAGGCCGGAGACGGTCCAGTAGAGGAGGTCGGGGGTGGCGTACCCATTCGACATTGCGGCCAGAGCTCCGGCAATTCCGGCGACGGCGGCGGCGGTGACGAAGGCCGCAAACCGGTAGCGAACGGTCGGAAAGCCCAACGCTCGCATGCGCCGCTCGTTTTCGCGTATGCCCTCCAGGGTCTTACCGAAGGGCGATCGGGCGAGCATCTGCAGAAGCGCGAAGGTCACGATCGCCACGATCAGGCAAAGAATGAAGAAGGCGCCCCGCTCGTAAAGCGAGATCTCGAACGCGTCGAGACCGACAAGTGTTGGGCGGGGTATGCCGATCAATCCGTCGGTGCCGCGAGTCAGCGAAACCCAGTTGACCGCGAGCCCCCACAGCATCTGACCAAAGGCCAGGGTGAGCATCAAGAAATAGATGCCGGTCGTGCGCAGCGACAGCGCGCCGATGGGCACGGCGACGATCGCGGCGGCGACCGCTCCCACCAACAAGAGAGGGAACAGTCCGTCCACCTGTCGCAGCGCCAGCAGGGCGCAGGCATACGCGCCGACACCGAAGAAGGCGGCGTGGCCCAAGGAAGGGAGGCCCGCATAACCAAGCAAAAGGTCGAGTGACATCGCAAAGATCGCGAAGATCAGCGCCTGCGTGGCGATGTAGATCCAGAAACGCGGCGCCCAGAGCGGAATCGTGGCGAGCCCGATCGCAAGGGTCCCAAGGAATGCGGCGTACCGGGCCGATGCCGCGCGGCCGAGCGTCACGATCGGCGGCCGAGCAGGCCGGATGGCCGCACTATCAGCACCGCCGCCATGACGGCGAAGATCAACCCGATGGCGAATTGCGGAAAAAGACTGGTGCCGATGACGTAGCCCAATCCGATCAACGCGCTGCCGACAATCGCCCCCTCGATCGAGCCCAGTCCGCCGACGACGACAACCACCAGCGCGAGGATGAGAACACTCGCGTCCATCCCCGGATAGATCGCAAACTCGGGCGCGGCGACCACGCCGGCGAGCCCCGCCAGGCCGGCGCCGAAAGCAAACGTGAGGGTGAAGACCGTGGGCAGATTGATTCCCAGCAGCCCCGCCATCTCCTTGTCCTCGACGCCTGCCCTGAGCACCGCACCGACGCGCAGAAAGCGCCAGCCCAGCAGCAGCAGCGCGCCGACGCCGATCGCCACGCCGAGGATGAACAGGCTGTACGCGCTGAACGTCGCACCGAACAGCTCGACCGCCCCGCCAAGGCCTGGAGGCGGCGCGATCGAGCGGGTTGTCGGCCCAAATTGCGAGCGGATGAGATCGACGAAGACGAGCGTGAAGCCGAACGTCAGCAGCACCTGCGCCAGGTGGCCGTGCCGGTACAGGCGCCGGAAGAACACGACTTCGAGTGCTGCGCCGAGCAACGCAAGCAGGACGGGCGCGACCAGCAAGGCGAGCCAGAAGCTGTTCGTCGCCACCACGACGGAGTAGGCGATGTACGCGCCAACCATGTAAAACGACCCGTGCGCCAGGTTGAGCACGTCCATGAGCCCGAAGATGATCGAAAGGCCTGCCGCAAGAAGAAAGACCAGGCCGCCGAAGGACAGCCCGTTGACGATCAGTTGGAGTGTGGTCGCGATGGCGAAAAGGTTACTTGCCGGGGTCGGCGACTCCTGGGTACTGGTCGATCACCTGGTTGGTCCAACCCAGCTTCGAGTCTTTGACCGTCTTGCGGATGTAGATGGTCTGGACCACGTTGTTGGTGTTCGGATCGAACTTGAAGTCTCCGCGCGGACTCTTGAAGCTGACATTGGCGATCGCCTTCATGAAGGCATCCTTGTTGTCCGTCTTTCCTCCGACGGCGTTGAGAGCCTCGACGATGACGCGTGCGGTGTCGTAGCCCTGCACTGCAAAAACGTCGGCCTGCCGGCCACTGAACTTCTGGGAGTACTTGGTGACGAAGTCCTGGTTCTCCTTGTTGGTCAGGGTCAGCGCCCAATGGAGGCCGGTGATCGCTCCGGCTGGCGCGGCGTCCTGGATCGCCGCGAGCACATCCTGCTCGACGAAGAATCCCGCACCTGAGACGAGACCCAGTTTGCTGAGCGTTCCCAGCTCGGCCGCCTTCTTGAGAAATGTGACCGCGTCGGTGCCGGACATGAAGGAGTAGATGCCGTCGATCTTGCTGGTCTGGATGGCCTGGACGAAGGGCGTCTGGTCACCGTTGTTGGG
>VBJE01000211.1:0-1071 GCA_005879675.1 Chloroflexota bacterium | reverse complement strand
CAGCTGGATCCTTTTCTTGCCGAGCTTTTCGGCGACGTAGGTGCCCACCGGGTGAGCGGGCTGCCAGTTGCTGAAGGAGGTGCGGTAGATGAAGGGCGACCTGGCGGCGCGGGACAGCGAGTTCACGCCGGCGTTGGCGATCAGAGTCGGGATCTTCTGGCCGTGAAGGTAATCGCGATTTCCAGCCGCGTTGGGACTCGAGACATAGCCGGCGACCATGTCAACGCCGTCCTGCTCGACGACTTTCTTGGTCGCGGCCACGGCGTCGGCGAGGGCGACCTGCTCGTCGGCGGTGACCATGGTGATCTTGCGATTGCCGGCCTGGTTGCCAACCGAGTCGAAATACATGCGCATCCCGTTTGTGATGCTCTTGCCCAGCTCCGCGTACACGCCGGAGTAGGGAAGCACGACCCCGACCTTGAACTCCGGGCCGCTTGGACCGGAGGGTGATGTACCGCCGCAAGCGGCGAACACAGCCGCTCCGGCCACCGTCATGCTGAGCTGCAGGAACTCGCGGCGGTCTACGTGGGCCCTCAGCTTGTCGTCGAGGTAACGCTCGATCGGGTCCGCCATGTGACGCCCCCCTTTTCCTGAACGGATTCGATCGAAAGATACTCCGCTCAGCGGCGACCAACTGTGCCCCGACACGGCCTGGATCCAGTAACCTCCCCTGCGATGCGGTGGACAGGCGTCTTCGGTTATCTCGGCGCCATGGTCGTGGCGACGCTGCTGTTGAGCCGTTGGTTGGGCTGGACGGGCTTTGCCTGTGGTCGTCCTTGTCGCTTACAACTCGTGGCACCCGCTTCGGTGGTCTGGGGCACTGGCCATCGTCTCGGCTTTCGCGCTCCTTGGCTCGCTGCTGAGCCACTACACCGGCTGGATCGAGGGACGCGACGGACTCCTGCTCCTGTGGACGGTGTCGCTGCTCACGGTTGCGATCACCCTCTTCACGCATCCGATGCGGGGACCGGCCTGGGGCCTGTTCGTCGGTTTCTGGGGCACGGTGGCGGTGATCTGGTTGATCATGCTGCAGGCGCTCGCTTTCGCCGGGTCTCTTTACGGCTCGGCTTA
>VBJE01000210.1 GCA_005879675.1 Chloroflexota bacterium | reverse complement strand
CATCGCGATCGTGCCGCCCAGCGAGAAACCGGCGACCCGCGCGTGCTCGATCTCCAGGGCGTCGAGAAGCGCAACCAGGTCCTGGCCGAGCTGGCGGAGCGATCCGTCCGCCTCGCCGAGCGTCGTCTCCCCGTGTCCCCTCAGGTCATACATAAGGACGCGATGCCGCAGCAGGAGGTCGGGCAGGGTTCGGCGCCAGGCGCGATGGTCGTCCCCCAGCCCGTGCACGAGCACCAGCGGATCGCCGCGGCCGGCCTCGAACCACGCGACCTCGATGTCGTCACACCGCGCGCGCATCGGCCATCTCCCGCAGCGACTTCCGGTTCACCTTGCCGGGGCCGGAGAGCGGCAGCTCAGCGACCACGTGCACGGCCGCAGGCCACTTGTAGTGCGCCAGCCCCTGCTGCTCGAGGAATCGATCCACTTCCTCTTTCGCCAGCTCGGACCGCGCGACCACGAACGCGACCGGCACCTCGCCGAGGTCCGGGTGCGCGCGGCCGACGACGCACGCGTCGACCACGCCTGGGTGGGATCGCAGCATCGACTCCACCTCGTAGGGATTGATGTTTGTGCCGCCCCTGATGATGATGTCCTTCACCCTGCCCACGACATGCAGGTACCCCTCGCCGTCGACAAACCCGAGGTCGCCCATGTGCGCCCAGCCATCGTCGGCGTGGGGCCCCGACTCCTCGCCCCAATAGCGGTCCTGGACGAGGTCGCCGCGCATGCAGATCTCGCCGCTGTCGAGGATCTTCCACTCGGCCGCGTCATGCGGCCTGCCCACGGTGGTCCAGCGTTTCTCCCTGGGGTCGGACGGGCTGCCCACCGCCAGCTGGCCCCCGTCCATGGACCCGTAGAAGGCGGAGATCGCAATCCCCGTCGAGCGCTCCCACCGCTCGGCGACCTCCGGCGGCAGGGGCGCGCCCGCGACCGCGACCGCGCGCGCCGCGGGCAGCGATACATCGTGGTTGAGCATGCGGATGACATTCGTGGGCACGCCGACCATCACGGTAGCCCGTGCGTCGCGCGCGGTGGCGAGGCAGTGCTCGGCTGTCCAGTGCGGCTCGCGCAGCATCACGAGCGACGCGCCGACGCGAAGGCAGTACAGGCACATGCCCCCGATGCCCTGCGTGAGCGGCGTCATCGGCAGCACCCTGTCGTCCTCGCTGATCTCGAGCCGAGCGGTGAAGCCCTCGAACGTGACCTGCTTCAGCCGCGCGGACAGCGAGGCAAGCTTCGGCATGCCCGTCGTCCCCGAGCTCATCGCGATCTCGACGATGCGGTCGGGGTCGGCCTCGGCGCGCCGAGGCTGGGTGCCCTCGGCGGGCGATGGCTCCTCGGCAATCACGAGCCTCGGCTTCGTCCTCTGGGTCACCCAGCGCATCTCGTGCTCGCCCAGGGTCAGCGGCAGCGGAAGGATGACGGCACCAAGATCTGGGATCGCGAGCTCCAGCGCCACGTACTGCCACACGTTGGGCAGGCGCACGCCGACGACGTCGCCCGCCACCACTCCGTGCGCGGCGAGCCACCGCTGCATGGACCGCACGTGCGCCAGCAGCTCTTCGAAGCTGATGTCGCGTCCATCCCACACCGCGGCGGCGCGCGGCCGTCGCGCAGCATTCCACTCCAGGTAGCTGACCGGCCTGTAGGCCTCAGGCGTCATTTCGCAGCGCGGTCAGACGGTCCGGGGTCAGGGGCAGCGTCAGGTCCGTGAGCGACAGCGCGTCCGCGACCGCGTTGGCGATCGCCGGGGTCGATCCGATGGTGCCACCCTCGCCCGCGCCCTTGGTCCCCAGCTCGTGCACCGTCGACGGGGTGACGAGATGCGCGATCTCCACCTCCGGTGTCTCGCCGATGCTCGGCACGAGGTAGTCGACGAACGTCGAGCTGAGCAGCTGCCCGTCGCCGCCGTACGCGACCTCCTCCATCAGCGCCGCGCCGGCTCCCTGGGCCACGCCGCCGGTGACCTGCCCTTCGACGATCATCGGGTTGATCAGGACACCGCAGTCCTCCGCCACCACGTAGCGCAGGACCTTCACCTCGCCGGTCTCGGCGTCGACCTCGACCATGCACATGTGGGTGGCGTAGGGATGCGCCGCCTGCGGCGGGTCGTATGTCACCGTCACGTCCAGCTCGCCGTTCTCCGCCTGGAGCTCACGCAGCAGCGTCGCGGCACGGAACACGCTGGTGGCGGCCGTCACGGAGCCGCGACTCATGAAAGACCCGGTGCCTGCCCCGACCACGGCGGTGTCGGTCTGCTCGACGACGATCGCGTCCGGCTCGATGCCCAGGGCCTGGGCGGCGACCTGCGCCAGCGTCGTGTGAGTGCCCTGGCCGATCACGGGACAGCTTGTCTGCACATGAACCTGCCCGTCGCCCGCAACCCAGACGCGCGCGGTGTCGGTACCAGGAATGTCGAGCATGCCGCGGCCCTTGAACGTGGACGAGCCCGCGCCCGTGTACTCGACGTACGAGGCGACGCCGATTCCGATCGCGCGACCCTCGTCGCGTCCGCGTTGCTGTCGCTCGCGCATCGCGCCGTAGCCGAACGCCGATGCGGCCGCCTCGAGCGCGGCCGCGTAGTCGCCTGTCTCGTACGGATGCCCCGTCGGCGACCTGTAGGGCATCTGCTCGCGCCTGACGAAGTTCACCCTCCGAACCTCCAGCGGGTCGAGGTCGAGGCGCGCGGCGATCAATTCCATCAGCCGCTCGTGGGCGAGCACCGCGGTCACCATCCCTACGCCCCGGTACGGACCCTGCGGGGACTTGTTGGTCGCGACCGCGTACGTCGTGTACTCGTAGTCGGTGATGTCGTATGGGCCCGTCATCAGGCCGGCGGTGCCGAGCGGGTCGAGCAGCGGGCCGAAGGGGCGGATGCCGTACGCGCCGACGCTCGAGTGGATGGTGGCGCGCAACGCGAGGATGCGTCCGTCCTTCCGGACCGCGGCCTCGAACCGCACGCGCTGGTCGCGCGCGTGGCTTGCCGCCTGCATGTGCTCCGAGCGGGTCTCGGTCCATTTCACCGGGGTTCCCACGCGTCGAGCTATCCATGCGAGCAGGATCTCCTCCGGGTAGACCTGCGCCTTGGCCCCGAACCCGCCGCCGACGTCCGTCGCGACGACCCGCACGGCCGCCCGGTCGATGCCCAGGCATTCGGCGATGGCGTCAGCGACGAGGTGGGGTACCTGCGTCGATGTCCACACCGTGACGCCGGCGCCGTCCGGCTGCGCGACGACGCCCCTCGCCTCGATCGGCGCGGCCGCGACACGCGGATGCGTCACCGAGCCCTCGACAACGAGGTCAGCGCGCGCGAACACCACCCGAGGCTCGCCGCATGTGCGCCTGCCGGTGAAATACAGGTTGCGAGCCACTTCGTCGTGGACTCGCGGCGCGTCCTCCGCGAGCGCGTCCTCGAATGTGACCACCGCCGGGAGCGGGTCGATGTCCGGCGAAAGCTGCGCGACCGCGTCGACCGCGCCGTAGCGCGTGCCGGCGACCGCGGCCGCGATCATCTCGCCCACGAAACGCACCCGGTCGGCCGCGAGTATCGGGCGGGGCGGCGAGACGACACCGGGGGTGGTCAGGTGAGCCGTCAGCGGTAGGCACGACCCCTGAAGGTCGGCGGCGCTGAAAACCGCCTTCGCGTCGTGCGCCGCGCCATCGATACCGCTCAGGCGACCGTGCGCAATGGGGCTGCGCAGGAAGGCGACGTGGAGGCATCTCTCGGGCCGGAGGTCGTCGGCGAACCGGCCCTCG
>VBJE01000209.1 GCA_005879675.1 Chloroflexota bacterium | reverse complement strand
AGTAGGCGAATCCCGTCGTCGGAGGGGGAGCCGGGCTCGGGGCTATAGACGTACAGCGACAATCCGGTGTCGGCCGACAGTTCCATAGCTTCGAACAGGAGATGGAGCTCTCCTACGATCGGGTGGCGGAAGTGCTTGACTCCGCTGTTGTGCTGGCGCACGTTGTGTGTCGCCCAGCGGGTCCGGAACTCGTCGCTGCGGGTGGACAGTTCACCGACCAGGTCAGTCAGTGCGCGGTCGTACGGGTCACGGCCCGCTCCCGTGTGGAGGATCGCAACTGTCTCGTCTGCCGCTAACTCCCAGTTGAGATAAAAGGAGCGGGCGCGCTCGTCAAAGAAGATGAATCGGGCGTGGTTGGCCGGACGTGCCGGCTTGTCGTACAGATCGCAATACAAGGCGTAGCCGAGCTGATTGGCGGCGAGGATGTCCAGGCGGCGATTGCCGACGAATGCCGGGGCCCCGGTGATCGCGTCGAGCGCCAGTTGCACCCCGGGTCGGACGCGCTGTTTTGGCGCAGTGTGGCGGCGCGGCCGGTTGCTCCTAGCCGCGGCGCGGGCCAGGTCGAACAAATGCGCCCGCTCGGCATCGTCTAGCTGCAGCGCACGGGACAGCCCCTCAAGAACGTCTTCGGACACCCCCTCGAGATTGCCCCGCTCCAGCCGGGTGTAGTACTCGATGCTGACCGCGGCCAGCTCCGCGACCTCCCCGCGGCGAAGCCCCGGCACCCGCCGGCTACCGTGCGAGGCCAGTCCTCTCTGTTCCGGGGTGATCCTGGCCCGGCGCGAGGCCAGGAACTCACGGATCTCGGTCCGATTGTCCATGCCCTCAATACCCTAGAACGTCGCCAGTCCGTGGAGAGAGTCCCTGCCAGTACCCCTCACAGCAGAGACTTCCCCATTGTTCCGAAGCCTGGTTCGATGGGCGAGAAGCCACGTCGGGCACTGACCGGCCAGGCTCATCGCCACCAGTGGAGGATTTGAGGAACATGACGGAAAAGAAGGTTTGGTTCATCACCGGAGCCGGCCGCGGCCTGGGCGTCGAGGTCGTGAAGGCGGCGCTCGATGCGGGTAACGCGGTCGCTGCTACGGGCCGCAACACAGACGCAGTGGCAAAGGCTGTCGGCAAGGCGGACGACCTAGTCGTAGTAAAGCTGGACGTCACGAGTCGCGCGGACGCGGAGTCGGCCGTTCAGGCCGTCGTCGACCGTTTCGGGCGGATCGATGCGCTGGTCAACAACGCCGCCACCTTCGAGGCCGGCTACTTTGAGGAGCTGACGCCCGAGCAGGTCGTTCGACAGCTGACCACCACCCTGCTGGGCCCAATGAACGTCACACGGGCAGTCCTGCCTGTGATGCGTCGGCAGCGCCACGGCCACGTCATCTCAATCTCATCGACGGCAGGCCTCCTTGGTTTCGAGTTCTGCTCCGCGTACGCCGCCTCCAAGTTCGGGCTCGAGGGGTGGATGGAGTCGCTGCAGCCGGAGGTCGCGCCGTTCGGCATTCACACCACGGTCGTCAATCCCGGCTTTTTCCGCACCGAGCTCCTGACGAAGGAGTCTGTGACCTATGCGGAGCCGTCTATCGACGACTACGCCGAACGAAGGGCGAAGCAACTCGATTGGTGGAAAGCGCAAAGCGGGAATCAGCCAGGCGACCCTGCCAAGCTCGCCAAGGCGCTGATGGCAATTGCCGATGCGGAGGAGCCGCCGCGCCGCTTCATCGCTGGCGCCGATGCGATCGCCCTCGCCGAGCAGAAGGTCGCCACTCTCCAGGCGGATATCGACGCCTACCGCGACCTGTCTTCGTCGCTAGCCATCGACCTCGAGCACGCCAGAGAGAGGTGAGGAAATGCGCGCGACTGTCATGTACGGTGCCGGCGACGTTCGTGTTGAGAATGTCCCCGACACCCGCCTCGTCGAACCGACCGACGCGCTAGTGCGCGTCACTCGCGCCGCCATTTGCGGCGGCGACATCTGGCCGTATAACCAAATGCAGCCGAGCGAGACGGGCCAGCGGATGGGCCACGAGTTCATCGGGATCGTCGCCGCGATCGGCGCCGACGTCCGGACGGTGAAAGCCGGTGATGTTGTCATCGCGCCGGACGCCTGGTCCGACGGCACCTGTGTCTTCTGCCGTGAAGGACTTCACACCTCGTGCCTTCACGGCGGCTGGTGGGCAAGCGATGGCATAGACGGAGGCCAAGGCGAGGGGGTGCGCGTTCCCGAGGCAGACGGAACGCTCGTCATCCTGCCGGTCGGTCGGGACGACGCGTTAATGCCTTCGCTTCTCACGCTCTCCGACGTGATGGGGACAGGCCACCATGCGGCTCTCGCCGCGGAGGTCGGCCCCGGCAAAACCGTCCCTGTCGTCGGCGACGGTGCCGTCGGCTTGTGCGGCGTTATCGCGGCGAAGAGGCTCCGCGCGGAGCGGATCATTCTTCTCGGCAGTCATCCTGCTCGGATCGCTCTCGCGAAGGAGTTCGGCGCCACGGACATCGTCAGCGAGCGCGGCGACGAGGCTGTCGAGCGTGTCCGCGAGCTCACGAGCGGCTTCGGAGCCCACTCCGTGCTCGAGTGCGTCGGTCACGAACAGTCGACGGTCACGGCGCTCAGCATCGCCCGTCCGGGGGGCGCAGTCGGCCGGGTCGGCCTTCCGCAGCGGGAGTCGATCCCGACAGCGCTCGCGACCTTCTTCAAGAATGTCACCGTCAGCGGCGGTCCGGCCCCCGCCCGCGCGTATATCGAGGAGCTCCTACCGGACGTCCTCGAAGGCCGGATCCAGCCCGGCCGCGTATTCGATCGCGTCACGAACCTCGACGGCGTGCCCGACGGGTACCGCGCGATGAACGAGCGCGAGGCGATCAAGGTCCTGATCGAGTTCTGAACGAGATGGGATTGAAACCAAGGGAGAGGCGCCAATGACACAGTGGACGAGCGACCAGCTCGACAAGGTAGGAAGAGCGGAAGAAGCGCAGATAGCGTCGGTTG
>VBJE01000208.1 GCA_005879675.1 Chloroflexota bacterium | reverse complement strand
GACCTCGTTCACGCTCGCGGTGGGCGGAGCCGAGTACTTCAGCACCCTGACCGACCTCACCCCGGCGGACGTCGCCGCCGACTTCGCGGCCCAGCTCAACACGTCGCCCAGCTTCCGCGCGCTGGCCTCCGGCGCGACCCTGACGATCGTCGCCCTGACGCCGCAGCCGTTCGACGTGACCCTGGCGAAGAACGCCGGCACGGTCCAGTACACGGTGGCGACGCCGAGCGCGGGCGACGTGATCGCGATCACGCTCGGCACGTCGGCCAACCCGACCCTGTACGGGACGATCAGCGTCACGGTCGGAGCGAGCCCGACCGCGGACGGCGTGGCGGCCCAGATCGCGCAGGCCGCGAATGCCATCCCCGGCTTCATCGCCGGCGCCGCCGGCGCGGTGGTCGACATCAGCCGCCTCGACGGCGCGTTCATCGCCGGGCCGTCCACGACCGGGACCGCCGGCCTGGTCAAAGCGCCGCTGCCCGGGATCGCGGTCGAAGCGCTGGCGCTGCCAGGCGCGGGCTCCGGCGACGAGTGGGTCGTAACGCTGACTGACCGGGGCAAGCTCGGGGCGGTCACACACGCCTTCGCCGCCGCGACCAGCTCTTCCGCCGCCGCGGCCGCGGTCGCCGCGGATCTCTCCGGCCCGAACGGGCTGGGCGGCTTCACCGCCACCTCGTCGGGCAGCCTCTTGATTGTCACCCGGACCGTCTCGCCGAACGGCTTCGGGATCACGCTGCCCGCGCTCGATCCGCCCGTCTTGAGCGCAGCGGTCGTGGCGCCCTCCGCCGCGGTCGCCCCGGGCGAGGTCTGGAGCATCAGCGTCACGCCGAACGGCGGGACCGCCGTGAACGCCAGCGTCACCGCGTCGCAGGGCACGACCCTGGACAACATCCTGGCCAGCTTCCAGGGCACGCTGAGCGCCGGCCTGCCCGGCTTCAAGGTCTTCAACGCAGGCGGCGTGCTCGCCATGAGCTCCGCGAACGCCTTCACGCTCAGCGAGACCACGACCTTCTACTACGAGGCCGAGTTCGACCCGATCCTGCGCAGCAATTGCACGTCGAGCTGCCCCAATGGGTCTTCCATCGACGTCCGCAGCGTCGTCCTCGACGCGCTCGGCACGCCGGTCCAGACCCTTGTCCAGGAGAAGGGCGTGCCGGAGTACGGCGTCCAGATGTACGGCAAGCAGAAGCTCGACCTCAACGGCAACCCGGTCTTCCTCGACGCCTTCGAGCAGGAGACGATCGACCCGGCCAAGGGCGTCGTGCCCGTGATCCTCGCGGTGGCGTCGACCGCCACCGGCGCGAAGGCGGTCTGGTACGACTCGCAGCACCGCTTCGTCTTCGACTCGAGTCTGACCGGCCTGCCGGTGATCCTGGGCGCCACCTCGACCACCGGCCAGGCGGTGTACGTGACGCCGACCTTCGACAAGGTCTTCAGCCCGAGCGGCCCCGAGCTCGTGACCAACGGCAGCTTCGGCGACTTCGTGCCGAACAACGGAACGGCGGCCGGATGGAGCAGCCTGAACATCGCGAGCACCGGAGGGTGCAGCTGTGGCTGGTTCTTGCTCAAGGGCACGAGCAGCGCCACCGCCGTGCCGACCCTGACCCAGCAGATCGACAACCTTGCCCCGGGCGCCTGGTACGACCTGAGCTTCCAGCTCTGGCCGTCGGGCGCGCTGGCCCAGACGGACACGGTGAAGTCGTTCGGCGCGTCCTTCGTCAGCCAGTCGGGCAACGGCGGCTCGCCCGCATCCCAGTCCATCCGCCAGGTCAGCCGCAGCGAGCTGGTCAACGGCTACACGTGGCACACCTTCACCGGCAAGTTCGAGGCCACTTCGACCTCCGGCCTGCTCACGCTGCAGGCGAACCTGAACGGCGACTTCAAGGATTACTTCGTCACCGGCGTGTCGCTGAAGGTCGAAAACACCCGCAGCTATACGACCGACTTCCACGCCGGCAACCCCGACCTGTTCATCGACGACTCCGGACGCAAGACGATCGTCAACACCGGCAAGCCGTCGCTGCTGCCGGTCAACCAGACCCAGCCGATCCCGTTCGTGCACGTCGCGGACGTGGTCCAGAACGTGACCCCGGGCACGCTGACCCTGAACATCGTCGACACGGCCCCTTCAGCCACGAACGTGACCCTCGGCACCTACCGGGTGCCCGACACCAGCCTGAACAACGGGCTGCCGATCCTGCACAGCGCCGGCGACCAGCGCTACTACTTCGGCGGCGAGCGGGTGATCGACCCGCTGACCCGCCAGGCGCTGTCCTACGCCGGCGGCGAGCCGGTCCTGGACATCTTCACCGGGCTGCCGCTGACGGATCCGTTCGGGGTCACGCTGACCCACAACGCGGGCGACCCGATGCTGCACATCCAGGGCGAGAAGGCCGTGGCCCAGCGTGGCGACGTCCAGACCTACCTGGGCGGAGAGCCGGTGGTCGACGAGAACGGCAACCCTGTCTACACGGGCAGCCAGCCGTTCACCTACCAGCCCGGCCAGCCGAAGATCCAGAACCGGAAGCAGCAGGTGTACGGCCTGGTCCAGGACGACGGGTCGCTGGTCGCGATCGACCCGGGCAAGAGCCCGGCATTCGCGCCGCCCACGGTCGCGCTTTCAGGGATCACCGGCGCCACGACGCTCGACGTCGCCGCGCTGGCCGGCGGCTACGCGCTCACCGCGAACGACAAGGTCGTGGTCACCATCTATGACGGCACGAACATCTACGACGTCGACTGCCCGCAGGTGACCTGCATCGACCTCGTCAACGACAAGGTCATGCTCGGCAAGGCCGCCTCACCGGTGAGTCACGGCGTCACCGCCAAGCTCGCCATTCTGTCCGCCCTCAAGCACGGCAGCGGCGACCACAAGCAGTACTACGGCAACGAGCCCGTGTCTAACGGCCAGCCGGTGGTCGACGTGAGCGGCGGCCTCCAGGTCGACAGCAGCGGGAGTGTGATCGTCTACGACCAGACGCTGCCCGCCGGCGCGACCCTGGCCACGACTGAGGTCAAGCACGAGAGCTTCTTCTTCATCCCCGACGCCTCCGGGCACCAGCTCATCCACCTGAACGCCGTTCCCATCTCCGGGCTGACGGTCGTTGTCGGCACCGGCCAGACCGCGGTCACGCTGAGCTCCGCCGACTACACCCTCACCGGCGCCGACCTCACGCTCACGCCGACTGCGAGCGTGACCACCGGAAGCCACATCGCCGTCAGCTACATCGGCCCGGTCCTGCACGGTCGAGGCGACCCGGTCTATGTCTACGACAGCGCTGCGAAGCAATGGGTCGTCGACCAGTACGCGGGCGGCGAGGCGGTGCTGACCCTCGGCAACGAGCCCGTCCTCGACGTGGGCGGCGAGAACACGCTCTACTCGACCGCCGACCCCGTCCAGCCGTTGCCGGGAGCGCTCATGTACCGCGTCCTGATCGACGGCGTGCCGGGCGACATCCTGTACTCGGGCGTGGGCACTGTGAACCTGCAGCTGGGCGGCGGCGCCAACCTGGTCACCGTTCTCACCACCCATTTCGGCGCCACCAACGTCTGGACCGGCACCGGCCTCGACAAGGTGGCGGTGAGGGGCATCAACGGCCCGACGTTCGTGTGTACGGGCGACCCGACGGCCGGGACGTACGCCGGCTGCAACGGCGGCACCACCGACCTGGTCTACGTCGGCAGCGAGGCGGGCCAGTGGCCTGGCGGATTCACGAACGTCAGGGGCAACGGCGAGTCGATCCTGGCCGAGCTGACAGTGGACGGCGGCGGCGGGCTCGACACGCTGGTGGTCGACGACACGCAGGACGCCCAGAGCCGCATCGCCGACCTGACCGCCACGAACCTGAAGGGCGTGTTCGGCCCGAACGGGCAGATGACGTACCGGAACCTGTCGACGCTGAACGTGAACATGAGCAACAGGGGCAACACCTTCAACGTCCACCAGACCCATGGGTCGAGCACTCGCGTGCAGACGACGAACCTGAACATCGGCGCCGGGCTGGACGTCGTCAACGTCGAGATGATCAGCGGGCCGACGAACATCGGCGTCGGGGCCCTCGCCAACATCCTGCGCGTCGGGAGCATGACCAGCTCGACCAACCCCGACGACTACAAGAACGGCATCCTCGACGGCATCAAGTACGGCTATCTGAACCTCGTGGGTGGCGGCAACACGACCTCGTTGTTCACCTACGACTCAGGCCAGCACGACCAGAGCGTCCTCCAGAAGACCGGCCG
>VBJE01000207.1:1031-5811 GCA_005879675.1 Chloroflexota bacterium | reverse complement strand
GCTCGTGATCCGCAATCCCTGGCCGGGCATGACGCGCGGCTTCTGGGGCGACCGCGAGCGCTACCTCGAGACGTACTGGAACCGCTTCGAAAACCTGTGGGTCCATGGCGACTGGGCATACATCGACCCGGAGGACGGTCTCTGGTACGTGCTGGGCCGCTCGGACGACACGATCAAGATCGCCGGCAAGCGCCTCGGTCCCGCGGAGGTCGAATCGGTGCTGGTCGGACATGCCGCGGTCGCCGAGGCGGCGGCGATCGGGGTCCCGGACGAGCTGAAGGGCGAGGCGCTTGTGTGCTTCGTCATCCTCCGCCCGAACCAGGCAGGGAGCGACACGCTCGCGCGCGAGCTGCAGGACCTGGTCGCCACCGCTCTTGGCAAGCCGCTCCGGCCGCAGGCGGTCCATTTCGTCGTCGACCTGCCGCGGACACGCAACGCCAAGATCCTGCGCAGGGTGGTGAAGTCGGTCTATATCGGCAAGGATCCCGGCGACCTGTCCTCGCTGGAAAACCCCTCGGCGCTTGCCGCGATCGGCGCCACTAGAAGCTGAGGACTTTGTCCGCCTCCATCGTCAGCCGCACGAGATCCGGCGGCCCGATGTATCTAGCGTTCGGCGTCAGCATCTCCTGCAAGACCCCACGGGCCTCGGCACAGCCTTTTCAAACGTAGACGCGGACGTCCTGGTCTAGACATTTGTCCATCAGCTCGCGCAACCGAGGTACGCCCAGGCCGACGACGTTGGCGATCACTTCGGGCTTCATCAGCTCGGCGGCGTCCCCCGCGAGCGCAATCGCCACCTCCGTGCCGGCGGGTTTGGCGCCGTTGACCGCGATGTGGAACGGAACGCTGGCCCGCGTCGGGTCCTGCGGGCCGGCGGAGGTGACGATCAACAGCCCGGGCACGCCAATCAGTATGCGCACTCCGTGAGGCTCACACGCACCGACGGGATGCGACTGCTGCTCCTGTGGCTCGGGGGCATCTGCATCCGGCTGACGATGCTCGCCGTGCCGCCTCTGGTGCCGCTCATCCATCGCGACCTGCACCTCGACGAGAAGGCCGTCGGCGCGCTGGTCTCGGGTCCGGTGCTGCTGCTCGCCATCGCCGCGGTACCAGGGTCGCTGCTCATCGCCAAGCTGGGCGTGCGCGCTGCGCTGCTGGCGGGCCTTGGCACTGTCGCCGTCTTCGGCGCGCTGCGCGGATACGGCCCCAGCGTCCCCGTTCTCTTCTCGGCCACCTTCCTGATGGGAGTCGGTGTCGCCGTCAGCCAGCCGGCCTTCCCGGCGCTCGTGCGCGAGTGGTTTCCTCGCCGGATCGCGATCGCCACAGCCGTGTACAGCAACGGGATCTTGATCGGCGAGACGCTTCCCACCGCCTTCACGACGCCGGTCGGGGCGCTGCCGCTTGCGCACGGCGACTGGCGGTGGTCGCTGACATTCTGGTCTGTGATCGTGCTCGCGAGCGCGGTCGCGATCTCGCTGTACGCGCCCGCGCGCGCCGCCGGGGTTTCCCTCGGCGGGCGGTGGTGGCCCGAGTGGCGGCGCCACCAGGCGGTGAGGATCGGTCTTGTGATGGGCATGGCCTCGGCCACTTACTTCGGCGCCAACGCCTACATCCCGGACTTCCTCGACCAGACCGGCAGGCACGAACTCATCTCTCCGGCCCTCGCGGTCCTCAACGGCTCGCAGCTGCTGACCGCGCCCGCGGTGGCGTTATGGCCGAGGCTGTTGACCGGGCGTGGAGGGTTTGTCGGCTCGGCGGTGCTGATGGCGATCGCCCAGGCTGGGATCGTCTTCACCCCGGGCGTCGGGGTCGTCGCGTGGGCGTTCCTGCTCGGCTTTGCCACCGCGCTCGCGTTCGTCGTCGTCCTGAGCCTTCCGCCGCGAGTCGCTCCGCCCGGCGACGTGGCTTCGATGAGCGCGGCCATCTTCACGATCCAGTACGCCACGGCTTTCGTCGTGCCGTTGGTCGCCGGCGCGTTGTGGGACGCGACGGGCCAGGCCGCGGTGGCATTCGTGCCCGGGGTGGCGGCGGGAGTGGCGATGGCGTGGGGTGCGATGTCGCTTCACATTCCTTTGAGGGGGGAAGTCCCCCCTGCCGCGCCGGGCCCGGCATAGCCGGCTCCCGGCGCACCCCCCTGGGCCGCGTGACCGCCGCCTAGCTCTTACGGAACCAGGCCCACCTTGTAGTCGTCGATGATCTCGTTCGCGGCCCGTGCGCCTTCGGAGGCGCCGCCTTCCATATAGCCCTGGAAATCCTGCGAGCAGTGCTCACCAGCGAAGTGGCACTTGCCCGTGGTGACGTCGGGCTGTCGCGCTTTCTCGTAGCCGCTGAAAAGCGTGTACTGGCCCACCTTCCAGTAGGAGTACGAGCCGAGGAGGAACGGGTTGCTCAGCGGGACGTCGAGCGTGGCGCGGCCGTTCCACTGCTGGGTGATCCCCGGGAACACAGGCTCGAGCTGGCCCAGGAAGGCCTGCGCGAACCCCGCGACGACTTTCGGATCGGTCGCGTCCCCCTTGAACGACGCGAGCGGGACGCCGCCGCCGGTGTAGTCGACGAGGATGCCCGTATTCCCGTCCTGCGCCCGCGTCACGTCCCAGGTGTTCTGGTAGCCCGTGTCGGAGTACGTGCTGCCGTTGCCGATTCCCCACGGCCCCGTCGTGTTCCAGTACCGGCTGTCGAACTGCAGGTGGAGCTTGGCGTTCTTGCCGTAGCCGAGCTGCGTGATCGCGGTCTGCTTGCGGCTGTCGAAGCCAGCCGCGGCGTAGGCCGAGTCTGACCTGAGGATCGTGCGCAGGACTGAGAACGGGATGGCCATGATCACCCGGTCGACGCTCCTGGTCGACGTCACGTTCCCCGTCTTGAGGCTCAGGGTGTAGGTGGCGTCGGCGTTGCGCACGATTCCGGTGAGCGCCGTGTTCAGTTGCACCGTGCCTGGCGCCAGGGCCGCGGCGATCGCCTGCGGCAGCCGCTCGTTCCCGCCCGCGATGTGATAGCGCTCGTCCGACGCTCCAAAGATCTGGAAGTTGCCCGGGTTGGAGGAGAAACCCAGCAGGTAGACCAGGTTCAAAGAGCTCTGCTGGGTGGTGACGTTGCCGTACTCGATGTTGTAGGCCACATCGAGGAGCTGCCCCATCGGGCTCGTGTGGCCGCCGGGAACCCGGCTTTCGATCCAGTCGTAAATGCTCATGTGGTCGAGGTCCGAGCCGGCCGGCGTGAAGCTGCTGTAGAGCGTCGGGTAGCCGGCGGCGTTGACGTCCTTCTTGACGTTGTTCCACACCGGGTTGAAGTCGGCCTGAGCCTGCGCGTCCGTGTAGTAGTTGCCGAAGAAGTAGTTGGTGTCGGTGGAGTGCAAGGGCTCGGCGCCGAGGAGATCGACCCGCGGGAGGTTGAACCGGCTCGACAGGCCGAGGATCGTCTTGTGGCCGCTGTCGATCAGCTCGCCACAGTGCTCGCTGGTCTGGCCGTTGAGCCAGGAGGTGGTGTCGGAGTGCATGCGGCCGCCGACGCGGCTCGAGGCCTCGTAGATCGTGGTGGTGATGCCCGCGTCCTGCAGCTTGAGGGCCGCGTTCAAGCCGGCGATGCCTCCGCCGATGATCGCGATCCGGCCCTGGTTGCCCGCATGCCTGACGGCCGCGAATGCGGTGGCCGGCCCGGCCAACGCCGCGGCGCCGATGGTGGCGCCGGTGACCTTCAAGAAGTCGCGGCGCGTGAGACCGGCCCGCCGCTCTTCGCGGACCGCCTGCACGGGGCGGCCCGAGCGCTCGGCTTCGTCGAAGTCGGCGGACAGGGCCTGGAGGTTTCGCAGCAGTGGAGTACGCGGCATGGACACAGCCTCCGTCGCGGGTTGCCGGGAGCCGAACATTTTATTGGCCGCCAGTCGCCGGCCGCTTGAATTAACGACTACATGTCGAGACCGGGTCGTCCGTGCATGCCCAGGGTCAGCGAGATCTCCCCGCCGTGGTGGACGTCGTGCTCCGCGACGTGCCAGGTGATGTAGCGGCGGTCTCGCCAGGGTCGCTCCCCGGCCGCGTTGGGGCGCGGCCTCTGGAACTTGACCTCGAGATCCTCTGCCGTCCATCGCTCGAGGCAGGCGCGCACGTCGGCCCATCGAGTCGTCATCCATCGTGACCAGGCTGCGCAGCTCGTCGTCGCCTTCGCCCATCCAGGCGTGGAACCACCATGCTCGTGCCGCGACGACGTGGCAGGCGAGCATTCGGATCGACCACAGCCCTTCGCCTGCCGACCACACGAGATGCTCTTCGGTGAGCGGCCCGATGGTCTGCACGAGGAGGGCGTTGTGCTGCTCCCAGCCGCCGAAGAAATCGATCGCGCGCGGTGGCGTCAAGGCGACTGACTACCTTCGCTTGAGGTGGTACCAGCGAGCCGGAAACCGATCGGGTTGCTCGCCCGCCCATGCCCGCACTATGTCCCAGGCTGGGCCGAAGCGCTCCTCGACCTCTTCCTGGGTGAGCCGTGCGTTGGTGACGAGGTTCAGCTTGGTGTGGAAGGCCCAGATGAGAAAGTCGGCGCCGCGGACCGTGGCCTTGTTCACCCCTTCGACGTAGGCGTCGCGGCGGGGTTGCGGGATCGCATGGAGGCAGCCGAGGTCGAAGACGAGGCTATAGCCGTCGCCGACGCCCAGCTCCTCGAGCCTGGTGACATCGCCGAGGATGAGTCGCGGGGAGGCTTTCGCCGCGGCGGCCTTGGCTTTGGCCTTGGCGATGGCCCTGGGCACGAAGTCGATGGCGGTGACGTCCCAGCCGTGTTGGGTCATGTAGAG
>VBJE01000207.1:0-970 GCA_005879675.1 Chloroflexota bacterium | reverse complement strand
AGAGAGCGTTGGTGCCCGTGCCGCAGCCGAGGTCGAGGGCCTTGGCGGGGGTTCGGGCCTGCGGGCCCTCGATGAGCTCTTTGAGCTCGGGGGGCGTGACGCCGGAATCCCAGGGGGTGAAGCCGAATCGGTACATGGCCCGGAAGAAGATGCTCATCGGAGGTTCGAGCTTAGCTCGATCTCCCAAACGCGAAAAGTTGCCTGCCTTCGAAAACATTTCGCGAATTGACGCAACGCGTCGCGCGCGGGTACCTTTGGCCGGCGGCTTCGGATTCTTCTCGTTCGGCTTCGGGGGAGGCCGAACGTTCGGCGGCGCAGGAAATGTCGCGGTCCGGCGTTGAGCGACCTTACACATCGTCAATGGGGGTTCTGCATGTTCATATTCCTCACGCGTCTCGGTCGGCTATTCATCGGAGCAGTCGCGGTGATCGCGGTGACGAGCATCATCGGGTTCAACTCGTTGACCAGCGTACCGGTCGCATCTCACCACAGCAGCGGCACATCGAACCTCGCTCTCGTCCTTCTCAACTCAACCGATGGCTCGCCGCACTATGGCCAGCAGATCACATTCAAAGTCGGGACGACGGCGACTACTGCCTCAGGTGAACCTGGTGTGCTCGAAGAGCGGGTCCGTGGTCTACCGGGCCCAGACCGGTTACTACGCGACCTACCCCTGGCCCTGGACCCAGACCATGACTTTGTCGTCATACGCTTGGACCAGCGGCGGGGCGGATTGCACAGCGACCCTGTATTACTTCAGCGGAAAGAAGACTGTCACACTGACCACGCTGAACTTCTCGGTCCTCCCTTAGCGCAGTCCCAAACGAAGAGGCCCCGGCCTTCGCCGGGGCCTCTCGTGTTGCTAAAACCTCCCTAATCGTTCTGGCAAACAGCTAAGAGCCAGTGTCGTCGTTGATGGCCAGGACAGACCGCTCGCAATGGCTCGTAGAGCCGTCGACGTTGGGATCAC
>VBJE01000206.1 GCA_005879675.1 Chloroflexota bacterium | reverse complement strand
CACCGAAGTTGCCGCCGCCTCCTCGCAGTCCCCAGAGCAGGTCGGCGTTCTCGTCGGACGACGCCGCGACCCGCTCGCCGGAGGCGGTGACGAGGTCGGCGCCGACGAGGTTGTCGCACGTCAGGCCGAACAGCCCGCGCAGAACGCCGATTCCGCCCCCGAGCGTGAGGCCCGCCACCCCCGTGGTGGATACGATCCCGCCCGGGGTCGCGAGCCCGTGGGCCTGGGTGGCGGCGTCGAGATCGCTCCAGCACGCGCCGCCCTGGACACGGGCGCGCCGCCGCACGGGATCGACGTCGACACGACGCATCAGCGCCAGGTCGATGACCACTCCGCCGTCGACGACCGCGTTTCCGGCGACGTTGTGGCCGCCGCCGCGGACCGCGACCGCGATGGAATGCTCGTGCGCGAAGGCGATCGCCGTCGCCACGTCCGCCTCGGTCGCGCAGCGCACGATCAGGAGAGGGCGCCGGTCGATCATGCCGTTGAAAACGCGGCGGGCGTCGTCATACGCGCCATCTCCGGGCAGCACGACAGAGCCCGCGATCTCGCGTCCGAGACGAGCCGCCGCGCCGGCCTCGACCGCGGTCATTTCGCGACCGCCATCCGCGACCTGGACAGAAGCCGTGGCGCCAGCGAACCGACCACCGCCATCAGGACGGCCCCCGCCAACGGCGGCCAGAACGCGAGGGCGACGCTTCCGGTGGCGTCCACGAGCATGCCGGCCGACAGCGGGCCCACGAACGCAAGCAGGTAGCCGGCGGTGTACATGACGGCCGAGTAGGTTGAGGCCTCGCTTTCGTTGCGGGCGATCAAAGGCGGCAGCGCGATCGAGGCCACAAACGCGGCCGCCGTGCCCAGGCCGACCATGAAGACCAGCGGCTGCACGAAGTCCGTCAGGCCGAGCAGCAGACCAAGCGAGCCTGTGGCTGCAAGGGTGCCCGCCACGATGTAGAAGGGCGTGGACAGCGCATAGGGCCAGCGGACGAAGGAGAGGGCGAACAACGGCACGATCGGGAAGAAGTTCAGGAACAAGAACGTCGTCGCGACGTAGCCGGCGTCGCGTCCCACCAGCAAGAACGGAACCCACGTCGCCACCGTGTAGTAGACGAGGTTCTGGAAGGTGAACAGGGCGGCCACCTGCCACACCCTCGGGTCTCGCAGCACGGCGCCAAGGTGCGCCGGCGGCGCAGCCGCCTGATCGCGCGGCGTGAACCGAACCCACAGCAATGCGCCGACAGCGGCGACGGCCGCCCAGACGACGAACATCGCCCGCCAGCCGATCGCCCGCGAGATGTAGGGCGAGAGCGACGCGCCGAGGACGTTGCCCATGAGCAGGCCGTTGCCGTACAGGTTGCTCGCCCGCGTGATCGCGGTGGGGAACCACCGCCGGATCAAGACCGCAAGCGGGGGTTGCGCGAGCGCGATCGACAGCGTCAGCAGCGAGCTGCCCGCGAAAACCCAGAACACGCCGGGCGGCAGCGTGATCGAGACCGTGAAGATGACGAGCCCGGCGCAGCACAGCGAGACCAGCCGCCGTGCGCCGTAGCGCGTGGCGAGCAGAGCGCCGGGGATCGACGCGACGCCCATCGTGAGGACGGCCAGAGAGGTGATGGAGCCGGTGGCCGAAAAGCTCAGTCCCAGGTCAGAGCGAATCGCCGGCAGCGAGGGAGGAATCGCGAAGAGGATCACGCGCAGGTTGAAGGCCGTGAGCCAGACGAGCCCGAGCGAGATGACGGTCCGGCGCAAGGCCAACCATGCTAGCGGTCAGATCTTCGACGAGTCAGGCACAGGGTTGTGGGCGCGCACCCACCTGAATACGTCGCTCGTCGCGAGCTGGCCGCCGGTGACGTAGAGCACGTTGCCCGAGACCCAGGCGGCCTCGTCGGAGCAGAGGTAGACGGCCGCGCCCGCGATGTCGTCGGGCACTCCGACGCGGTTCAGTGGATAGAAGGACGCGCGATCCGCCCGCTGGTCCTCGGTCCGCAGCCACGGCTCGGTCAGGCGCGTGTCGATGACTCCGGGCGCGATCGCGTTGACGCGGATCCGGTCTTTCCCTGCTTCATACGCCAGGACCCTGGTCAGGTTGACCACGGCCGCCTTGGCCGATCCGTAGATCCCCTCGGTCGGTGCGGGGAAGAGGGCGTCGATCGACACGATGTTCAAGATCGCACCCCCACGGCCCTGGCGAGCCATCAGCCGGCAGGCCGCAACCGACGCGAACAGAGGGGTGCGGACGTTGAGCGCGTACATGGCGTCGAAAGCCTCGGGCGTCGCCTCGGTCAGGGGGCCGATCGATCCTGGGACGTCGGTGATCCCGCCCGCGTTGTTGACGAGGATGTCGAGCCCACCGAGCTCGCCGGCCGCGGTGTTCACCATGCTCACCGCCTCGTTGGTGTTCGCAAGGTCGACCGCGTGAACCGTCGCCTTGCGGCCCAGGGATCGGATCTCGCCCGCGACCGCATCGAGCTCGTCGCGGCTCCGGGCCGCCAGCGCCACGTCGGCGCCCTGCCTCGCGAGGGCGAGCGCGATGGCGCGGCCGATGCCGCGTCCACCACCGGTGACGAGCGCCTTCTTGCCTTCGAACGAGAACATCGCAGCCCTCCCTTCGCTTCGAGAATCCGCCTATCGTAGGGATCGGCGATAGTCCGGACTATCGCCGTTAGTCGGGTTGCAACTGCCGAGATCGTCCGGACTAACGCGCAATATGGACGTCGCGGAGGTTGCAATAACTGTGGAGCGGGTCGGGACTGCGATCATCGGCGGCGGGATAGCCGGCTGCGCGGTCGCTTACTACCTCGCCGCCGAGGGCGAGACCGACATCCTCCTGCTCGAGGCGGACGAGCTGGGCAGCGGGTCGACCGGCGGCTCGTTTGGCGGAGTTCGCCAGCAGTTCAGCACGCCGCTGGAGATCGAGCTGTCGCGCCGCGGGCTCGAATTCTGGCGCTCCGCCGAGAGCGTGTTCGACTCGCCCGTCACCTGGCATGCCAACGGGTACCTCTTCATGAGCGGGCAGCCCGAGATCGTCGCCAAGCTCGCGGAGGCCGCCGAGCTGCAGCGCAAGATGGGGCTCGACGATGTCCACGTGCTCGACCCCGAGCAGATTCGCGAGGTCGTGCCATGGATCGGAACCGAGGGCGTGCTGGGCGGAACGTACACGCCCAACGACGGCAGGGTGACGCCCACCGAGGGTGTCGCGGCCCTGGTCAAAGCGGCGAAGGCTCGGGGTGTGCGCTTCCGGGAGAAGTGGGAGGTGCGCTCGCTCGAGCGCGCCCGCTCAGGTTGGCGCCTCAGCGGTCCGGACGTCATCGAGGCCGAGCGCGTGGTCGCATGCACCGGCTACTGGAGCACCGACTTCCTGCGTCCCTTCGGGCTGGAGCTGACGATCCGGCCGATGCCGCTCTATGCGGCCATCACCGCCCCCGCGCTCGCGGGGCAGAGGGTTCCACTGACCATCGACCTCGACACCGGCCTCTTGATCGAGCGTGAGGCGGACGGGCTCGTGATCGCGATCCTCTACGAGAACAATCCGCCCGATTACAGCCACGCCCGCATGCTCGAGCAATTCGCCGAGCTGGCTCGGGTTCGCGCACCGTCGCTCGCCGACCTCCGCATCGCCAGACAT
>VBJE01000205.1 GCA_005879675.1 Chloroflexota bacterium | reverse complement strand
GAGCATGACCCACGTGATCGTCATGACAACCGATACGTTGGCGCGGCCCTGTCAGATCGGTGCGCGCCAGAGATCAGGTTTTGGTAAGGGCGGGCAGCTTGTTCAGAGCCGTGACCAGGCGCTCGAGCGAGGAATCGACGCCGTACTTCTTGCCCAGCTGCTCGACCGCCTTGGCGTCCTCCGGGTAGGTGTCGCGCCGCCCGCGTGGCACCTCGATCGGCAGGTCCTGGACCGGCGGCACCACCCGCAACGCCTTCTCGAGGTACTCGGCGTTGGCGTTCCGGAACACGCCGGCCTCCAGCATCTTCGCCACCGACCCGTAGCGCGTGACGAGCTCGGCCGCCTTCTTGTCGCCGACGCCGGCGATGCCTGGCAAGCCGTCGGAGGGATCCCCGCGCAAGATGGCGTAGTCGGCGTATGAGCGTCCCGGAATGGAGTACCGCCGCGCCACCTCGGCCTCGTCGACCACGACCATGCCCCCCTTCTGCGGGTAGAGGACGACGATGTCGGTTCCGCGCACCAGGCTGAACAGGTCGCGGTCGCCGCTCGCGATCTCGATCGGGGTCTTCACCTTCGCCGCCAGCGACGCGACGATGTCCTCGGCCTCGTAGCCCTCGAGGCCGACCACGTCGACGCCGATCGCCTTCAGGGCGGACAGGATGATCGGCACCTGCGGGATGAGCGCCGGCGGGATGGGCTCGGCGGTGCGGTGCTCCTTGTAACCGGGTATCAGCTCCACCCGCCAGTCGGGCCTCCAGTCCTCGTCGGTCGTGAAGGCGAGATGCCGGGGGCGGCGATCGGTGAGGTAGCGCGCCAGCGTGTCCAGCGTGCCGCGGACCGCGTTGACGAGGGTTCCGCCCGGGCCGCGCATCGTCTGCGGGATGGCGTAGAAGGCCCGGAAGAACATGCTCGAGCCGTCGACGAGCAGCCACTGAGGCAAGGCTCGGAAATGGTACGTGACGGCTAAGATCGCGGCGGTTTGAGAGCTGGCGCGCTCGTCCTCCTCGCGGCGGCGCTCATCTCGTGCTCCGGTTCCGCTCCGCCTGCCGCGGTCGCGAGCCCGTCGGCCGCGACGTCCCTTGCCGCCGACCTGCGCACCCAGCTCGACCTCCTGCTGGGCGAGCACGTCATGGTCCTGGCCAAGGCGACCGCCGCCGCCGGCAACCACACCGCCGATTACGGCGCCTACGCGGCGCTCCTCACGACCAACTCGTCCGACCTCGCCGCCCTGATGAGGCGCGCGTTCGGCAACACCACCGCGACGCAGCTGGTCAAGTCGTGGAACGAGCAGAACGGCTACCTCGTCGACTACGCGATCGGCGTGGTCACCCATGACGACGCGAAGGCCAAGGCGGCGATGCTGACCCTGACGGGCGAGTTCGTGCCCCGTTTCGGCCAGCAGCTGAGCGAGGCAAGCGGCATTGGGCCGGGGCAGGCCGGCCAGCTGCTCAGCCCCCAGGTGACCGCCGACAAAGCATTCATCGACGAGGTCTTCGCCCACGACTACGCGGGTTTCTATGCGGACCTTCATCGCGCCTACGCGCAGACATCCGACCTCGGCGACGCCCTTGCGCTCGCGGTAGTGCGGAAGTTCCCGGACAAGTTTCCGGGCGACCCCACGCCGGACGATGTCGACCGGCGCGTCAGCCTGAATCTGCTGTTGCAGGAGCACGCGTACGTCTCCACCATGGCCACCGCAGCTTTGATCGCCGGACGCACCGCCGAGACGCCCGCGGCGTCGAACGCGCTGATGACCAACCGCAACGCGCTGGCCGCGCTCTTCAGCCCCGACTTCCCCAATGTCTGGACGGCGAGGACGAATGAGCTCCTGGGCTACGCCGCCGGGGACAAAGCCGTGACGACGCCCCTCACCGTGGATTTCGTCAGCAACTTCTCGACCTTGGCCCACGTCACCGACACCCTTGTCGCAAGCCAGCTGAAAGCCACGCTCAAGGTGATCGACGACCAGCGCTCGAAGTTGTCCGCGGATGTGGCCGACGACGATCGGGCGGCCGCGGCGGCCATGCAGCCGATCGCTGACTCAGCCATCGAGCGCTGAGGCGATGAGCTCCAGGCCGGTCGCGGCCTCGTCGTGGGTCAGCACCAGCGGGGGGCTGATGCGCACCGCGCGCGTGCCCGCCGTGAGCAGGAGCAGACCGCGCTCGAAGGCCGACTGAACCAGCCTCGCCGCCTGGTCAGGCGTCCTGAACTCGATGGCCAGCATCAACCCGATGCCGCGCACGTCGGTGACGTCCTTGTGGCTCAGGGCGATCTCGCGCAGCCCATCCTGCAGCTGCGCCCCCACCTTGGCGGCGTTCTCCATGAGGCCGTCTTCAAGCAGATCCAGGGTGGCGATGCCGGCGGCGCAGGCGAGCGGGTTGCCGCCGAACGTGCTCCCGTGGGATCCGGGCGGCCAGCTCATCTGCTCGGCTCGGGCGATGAAAGCGCCCAGCGGAAGTCCCGAGGCGATGCCCTTCGCCAGGCACACGATGTCGGGCTCGACGCCCCAGTGCTCGACCGCCAGCAGCTGCCCCGTGCGACCCATGCCGGACTGCACCTCGTCGGCGACGAGCAGGATCCCGTGCTTCAGGGTCAGCTCGCGGAGCCGGGGCAGGAAGTCATCCGGCGGCACGAGGTAGCCGCCCTCGCCCTGGATCGGCTCGACGAACACCGCCGCCACGCTCTCGGGGGGAGCGACGGTGTTGAACAGCTCTTCGATCCGCTCCATCGACTGGTCGGTCGTGATGTTGCGCGACGCCGTCGGGAACGGGGCGTGGAAGACCGACGACAGCAGCGGGGCGAACCGGCGCCGCTGGCTCGCCTTGGACGCGGTCAGCGAAAGCGCGCCGAAGGTGCGGCCGTGGAACGCGCCGATGAAGGCGATGTAGCTCGGCCGGCCCGTCGTGAAGCGCGCCAGCTTCATCGCCCCCTCGATGGCCTCGGCGCCCGAGTTGGTGAAGAACACTCGCGCGGGCGTCCCCGGCAGGATCCTGTTCTCAAGCCGTTCCGCCAGCTCGATCTCGGGGCTGTAGTAAAAGTCGGTCCCCGACATGTGCAGGAAGTGGTCGGCCTGGTCCTTGATGGCGGCCACGACCTTGGGGTGGGAGTGGCCCGTGGTGACGACGGCGATCCCGGCGGTGAAGTCGAGGAACCGGTTGCCGTCGACGTCGTGGACCCAGCAACCGCGCCCATAGTCCATGACGAACGGGTAGGAGCGCGTGAAGCTCGGCGACATCGCCTTGGCGTCGCGCGCGATGAGCTCGGCGGCTTTCGGGCCAGGCAGCGGCGCCTTGATCTCGGGCTTCACGGGCGGCAAGCATAATGGTCGACATGGCCAAGGCGAAGGAGTCCAAGCGCGCGGCGGCGACGAGGGGCTACGCGGTGCGACCGGCGACCCGGGACGACCTGAAGGCGATCGTCGGTCTGTACAACTGGGCGGTCAACCAGACCTTCGCGACCATCGACTCCGAGCCGCTGGACGCCGAGGAGGCGCAGGCGTGGTGGGAGATGCACGGCAGGCGCTCGGTCCTGCTCGTGGCCACCGACGACACCGGTCTGATCGGCTGGGCCCGGCTGCTGCCCTGGAAGCAGCGCGGGTTCGACGTGGTCGAGTGCCTGGTCTATGTCGACCCGGTGCACCACGGCCAGGGCATTGGTGGCGCGCTCCTGAAGGCGCTCACGGCCGAGGCGCGCGGCCTCGGCTACCTGACCATCGTCGCGAGCGTGGCCAAGGACAACCGCTCGGGATTGGCGCTGTTCACCAAGCAGGGATTCGAGGTCGTCGGCACCATCCGCAACGCGGCGCACAAGTTCGACCGCTGGATGGACATCACCCTGGTCCAAAAAGAGCTCGAGAGCTAGTCATGCCCCCTCTCCCCATCGGGGAGAGGGCTGGGGCGAGGGGCTTAAGTGGCATAGGCAGGCGGATAGACGATCCTCATCACGCCCACTGCCCGCCACTGCCCCACCACCGCCGCCGCGCGCGTGTTCTGCCCTTCGTCGAGCGCTCCCGCCCCGGCGAACTTCACGCCTCCGCCGTTGATGCTGTCGCCGGCGGGGACGTCGACTTTGAGCGCGGCGGTGCGAATCGACTCGGCGGAGACCGAGCCGTTGACGTTCGGCAGGACGTAGTGGAACAGCGTCCAGCCGCCGACAAATCCCGCCACGGCCGGGATGTCCATCGAGCCGCCGCCGTAGGCCGCGCGAGCTTTCGCAAGCAGCGCCAGTCGCTCGCTGAACTCGAGCATGCAGAACGCCGAGCTGGTGCCGATCGCTCCCCTGAGGGACACGTGGTCTTTCAGCAGCGCCCGCCAGATCGCCACCCCGTCGTCGAGGTAGCTGACGTCCCACAGGAAGTCGGCGCGATCCTGCGCCAGCCTGGCCGCGATGGCGTTCGCGTCATAGGCATTCGGGTTGTATTCGATGACGTCGACCACGTCGATGCCGACCGTTTTCGCCAACGCCTCCTCGCCGCCGCCGACCGATCGCCCGTAGATGTCGTTCACGCGCACCACGACGGCGCGCGGCGCGGCGAGGTTGTATCTCGGCGCCAGGACGTCGTGGGTGAAGGAGACGGCCATGCGCCCGAGGGAGCTGCCCGTGGCCACGGTCCGAAACACGTAGTGCCGCTGCACGGTGATCGGGTCGGCGACCGCGCCGGTCTCCCAGTACACCGTCTTGAGCTCTTCCGCCCGCGCCGACGCCGCCGCCGACAGCGTGCTGCCATAGGTGCCAAGGATCGGCGGCACGTGGTACTGGTTGACAAGCATGTCGACGGCCGCCGAGGCAGCCTGCGG
>VBJE01000204.1 GCA_005879675.1 Chloroflexota bacterium | reverse complement strand
GCGCTGCAGAACGTGCGCAGCATCGCGCTGTTCGTGGCGGCCACCACCCCGGTCCTGATCAACACCTACGGTGGGTGGTGGACCGAGTACACAGCCTCCCGCAACTGGAAGTACTCGATCCCGCCGAGGCCGGTGTTCGCCGCCATCACCGTGTTCGCGCTGCTGGTCATCGCCGGCACGACCTCGGCCCGGGTCGCGAGCTCGATCAATCCCGCCCACCAGGAGCAGCTCACCGCCTCGAACTACCCAGTCGGCGCGGCCGATTGGCTGGCGGCGCACCCCAACGTGGGCACGCGCATGTTCAACCAGTACGGCTTCGGGGGCTACCTCGCCTACCGCTTCTACCCCGACCCGAATCGGAGGGTGTTCATCTTCGGCGAGGCGGCGTTGATGGGCGACGGCCTGCTGAACGAGTACGCCGATGTCTACTACGTGCGCTCCAACTGGAGGCAGGTGCTGGACAAGTACGGCGTGGACTACGTGGTCGAGAACAGCGGGGACCCTCTCCCCAACCTCCTGGCGACCCAGCCCGACTGGACGCTGGTCTACGAGGACAAGGTCTCGGTGATCTACGTCCGGAAGGGTGCAGGCACTTAAGCCCCTCTCCCCGGCCCTCTCCCCCATGAGAAGGTGCCTCTACCTTCGCTTCAGAACAACCGCCAGATCTTGAAGTTCGGGGTGTCGTAGGCGGGCGGCCCGAGCGCCGCCGGAGGCGGCGTACCGAGCTCCACCGTCCAGACCACGTAGCGGATCTCGTTGGCCTGGGCGAACTGCAGGATGTCCTGCTTGCCGGTGAGCACATCGAGGGCGGTCTGCGTCTTGGTCACATAGTCGAAGGTCTCGTCGTAGTGGCCGACGTAGACCGTGTCGGGGCTGTAGGCAGGCACATACAGGCCGACGCCCGGCATGCACAGCACCCGTCCCGACGGCTGCGACCCAAGCCAGTTGAGCCCGTCGTACTGGGCCGCGGTGAGCGTGTACTGCGATTCTGTCGCCACCGCCAGGGGGGCCAGGACGAGAAACGCGCTCCCCACCGCCGCGAAGGCGACGTAGGAGAAAGGAATGAGGCGCCGGGCGCGAAGGCTGCGTATGCGCGGCAGGATCGTCTCGTACAGGCCGCGCGCGCCCAGGACGACCAGCGGCAGGTAGAGGCCGTCGAGGAATCGCCTTCGAAGGTCGCCCGCCGGGTTGGGCAGGTAGAGGATCGCGGCAAGCAGGACGAGCCAGCCCAGGAGGAACAGGTCCTCCCGGCTCCGCCGCCGGAGGGCGCCCGGGATGCCGGTGAGGGCGAGCAGCAGCTGCGGCGCGATGGCGAAGAAGAGGCTGATGGTCTCGGGCGGGAGCGCGTTCTTGGAGTGGAACGTCCAGCGCTGCACCTCCGGGTTGCCGACGAAGGCGAGATACGAATAAAGAACGTAGGGCGCGGGGATGGCGAAGGCGAGAGCGAACGCAAGCCAGCCTCGGGGACGGCCGGGGCGGAGGAGCAGCGCAAGCCCCGTGGCGCCGCCCATGAGGATCGGCATCTGGGGATGGATCGTCGCCTGGCCGAGCCAGGCGAGGCCGGCGAAGAAGCCCAGCCAGAGGCTTCCTCGGTCGATCGCTTTGAGGGTCAGCGCGACCCCCAGCGCCGCGAAGACGCCCGACCACGCGAAGTGGGGCAGCGCCAGGACCGAGTAGAAGGCGGTCAGCTCGGGCATTCGCCAGTCGAGGGTGTCGGTCTGGTTGCCGAAGATGACCGGCTGCCCCAAGGCCTGGATGACGTAGCCCATGCCGAGCCCGAGGGCGCAGAAGATCAGGGCGAACCGGCGCGCTCCGCGGTCCTGGATGAAGTGGCGGATGAAGAGCCACGCCGCGGCCATGAGGGCGAACGCCGCCCCGACGCGTGCCAGGTGGAAGACGACGATCAAGGGCAGGTGGGCCAGGGCCGCGATGTGGCCGAGGACGATCCAGAACATGAAGAGGTAAGCCGTGGGACCCGACTCGGTCGTGTAGCGGTTCGACCACGACCACGATCCCTCCCAGCCCTCGCGCATCTTGGCGAGGTACGTGTTGGCATCGTCACCGAGATAGAAGAACCCGATGAAGACGTGTCCCTGGGGCTGGACGGCGTAGGCGTAGACGTAGGGGATGGCGGTGACGACCGCCAGCACCAGTCCCATGAAGAGTGGCAGGCGCCACTCGGATAGCGGTGAGTGCCGGCTTAAGCCCCTCTCCCCGACCCTCTCCCCGATGGGGAGAGGGGGACGAGTCGTCCTATCGATGGTTTTCATCGCGACATGCTCAGGCGTAGCACCGTCCACAGCGCGCGCCGGATCTCACCCTGCGACACCTTCGACCGGCCCGCGACGCGGTCCTCGAATCGGATCGGCACCTCGACCACCGGGTAGCCGAGGCGCACGGCGCGGTGGACCATCTCGATCTGGAATGAGTAGCCCTGCGAGACGACCGCGTCGAACTTGATGCTCGCGAGCAGGTCCCTGGTGTAGCACCGAAACCCTGAGGTGCAATCGCGAACCCGCAAACCCAGCAGCGTCCGGCAGTAGACGTTGGCCCCGCTGGAGAGAAGAAGCCGGTGTGCCGGCCAGCCCACGATCTGCCCCCCGCGCATGTATCGAGAGCCGATCGCCAGCCCGCCGCAGCCTCGCGCGGCGTCGACGATCGAATCGAGGTCCTGCGCGCGGTGCGAGCCATCGGCGTCCATCTCCACGAACAGGGCCGAGCCCTCGCCGAGACCGATTCGAAACGCATCTTCATACGCGCTGCCGATGCCGAGCTTGCGCTCGCGGTGAAGAACACGAACCCCGGTGTCTTCCGCGGCGAGCCGGTCGGCGATGTCACCGGTCCCATCGGGCGACGCGTCGTCCACCACGAGAACGTCGTGGCCAAGGTGTCGAACCCCGATGACGACGCGCTCGAGGTTTTCCTTCTCGTTGAAGGTCGGCAGGACGACGAGGACCTCGGTGGGCGCGGCTCGCCGCTCGGTGAGCCTGCCGTGGACCTTCATCCGCGCAACCGGAGCCGGATGACGTGCTTGAGCATGTCCAGCGAGCTGCGGATCGGGCTCACCTTCGTCGGGGCGGAGTTGCGCCACACGACGGGCACCTCCGCGATCTTCACTCCCTGCTTGCGTGCCCGATACAGCACCTCGGGGTCGTAGCCGAAACCGTCCGTCACCAGGTTCTCGAACACGCGGTGCGCGACGTCGGCGCGGAAGAGCTTGAACCCGCACTGGGTATCCCAGATGCCAGGCAGCAGCACGGCCTGGACGATGAGGTTGAAGGCCTTGCCCATGAGCACCCGGTAGATCGGCTGGGAGACCTCGACCCGCGAACCGCGAACCGCGCGCGAGGCGATGGCGACGCCGGCACCATTGGACAGAGCGGCCTGCAGCTTGTCCAGCTCCTCGATCGGCGTCGAGAGGTCGGCGTCCGTCACGAGGATCTCGTCACCCTTCGCCACCTCCACGCCGACGGCAAGCGCGCGGCCCTTACCTCGGTTGTGGGGCAGCACCTCGATGCGCACCGTCGGGTGCCGTTCGGCCGCCGACTCCATGACCTGCCGGGTTCCGTCGGCGCTTCCGTCGTCGACGAGGATCACCTCATGGTCGAGGTGCTTGCCGGCGAGATAGTGCTCGACCTGCTCGACGGTGCGCGGGAGCCGTAGCTCCTCGTTGTAGCAAGGGATGACCACGCTCAGCACGGCAGCGGCGATCTTACTTGGGGGAGCGCAGAACCTTGATCGCGTACGCGGGGAGGACGGCCATGCGCCGGACTCGCCACGGCTGCCGGACCAGGCGGGCAAGCCACTCCATGCGCGCTCGCCGCATCCACACCGGCGCGCGCGGCACGCGCCCGGTCAGGTAGTCGAACGCGCCGCCCACACCGATCGCGACCGAGACCCCGAGCCGGTTCTTGAGCCGGTCGATCCAGAACTCCTGCGCCGGCGCGCCATAGGCGACGAGGATCACGTCCGGGTGGTGGTCGTGGATGCGGTGAAGCGTCTCGACGTCGTGGGATGGGTCCGGCGCCCCGGAGTGGGCGTTCACCTCCAGCCCCTCGTTGGCGTCCCCTGGCGCCGCGCCGAGCAGAAACAGCCGCCAACCCCGGCGGGCGCACATCGCCGCCAGAGGCTGCACCAGGTCGACCCCCGCCACCGGATGGCGCATATCGCATCCCTGCCGGCGCGCCGCCCAGACGACGCCGACGCCGTCCGGCAGGCACAGGTCGGCGCTCTCCAGCACGCGGGCAAAATCGGGATCCTTCCGGGCGCGCATGACGAACTCGGGGTTGACGGTGGCAACGAGGTGGGGACCGCCGTCGTCCACGAGCTGCTCGATCCGCTCCAGAGCCGAAGGCATGTCGACGCAGTCCACCCTCACGCCCAGGACTCGGGTCTGGTGCAAGCGTCTTAGCTTAAGGTCGTTTCCGTGACGCAAATGGTGGCGGTCGACGTCAATCCCGCGACTCGCGACGTCATCACGGGTACCGAGACCTTCACACGCGAGGTGGCCCGGCGGCTTCCGGTGGTTGCACCAGATCTGCGCTGGCGCTTCTTCGCCGCTCGCCCCCGAGCCGGCCTGGGCGTCGACGTCATGGCCCTGCCATTCCGGCGGATGTGG